>JBKBVC010000158.1:0-5314 GCA_046289805.1 Tabrizicola sp. | reverse complement strand
GGCGCCTTCGGCGTCACGGGTTTCTTCATCATCTTCAACTCCATCTAGGGTAAAGATGAGCCGCAAACCCTCCGCTACGCAATCAGGCTAAACAGTTCCATGGGCGCTGATGGCGGACAGGCTTTGCGCAACGCCACCGCCACGGCTTCCTGGGCTGGCGTCAGGGTGGTCTGCAGCCGGTGCGGCGTGTGGCTGCGATCCTCGACGCTGTCGCGCTTGCGCCATTTGTAGATCGTCTGCGGGGTGACACCAAAGCGTTCAGCGAGCACCGTACCGACCTCGTCGCTCGCCTGGATCGCCGCACGCACCCTCGGCGTGGTCGTCGCTTGCTTGTGAAGATGGATCAGCATGGCCGCACCCCGTCCCGAATGTCCCTCAGAACCGATCTTGCCATGAAAAGGGCAGAGCGCCGAGGGGAAATGGGATCATCCGGGATGGAACAGCTATCCGGCCAGCAAGATAGGTGCAGATGGGCCGCGGCACAAGCGGCGGGCACCGGACGCCCGCTAGATGTGAAGTCTCAGAAGGTTGTTCACCCGGAACGGGGTCAGGCTGCAATCGCCAAACTCCAGCCGAGGACCCTGCAGGATGAACAACCCGCATCAGAATGCCCGCCTGACGCTTCACAGTCGAGAACAGATCGTTGCCCGTGTTGCGGCGGGCCAGACCGCGGCCGAGGTGGCGGCGGCATTTGCGGTTTCGGTTCGCACCGTGCGCAAATGGCTCGCCCGGTTCCGCGCGGGCGGGGGCGCGGCGCTTGCAAATCGCGCAAACGCGCCCGCCCGCGTCGCGGGACGCCTGGCCGGGGCGACGGTGGCGCTGATCCTGCACCTGCGCAGGACGCTGCGGATGACCGGGGCGGCGATTGCCGCGACGCTGGGCCTGGCCCGGTCCACCGTGTCGCGCTGGCTGCGGCGCGAGGGGCTTGGACGGCTGGCGCGGATCGACCCGCCCGAACCGGTGCGCCGCTATCAGCGCGCGCGGCCGGGCGAGCTGATCCACCTTGATATCAAGAAGTTGGGGCGCTTCGACCAGCCCGGCCACCGTGTCACCGGCACGCGCATCGGATGCCGCAACCGCGGCGCGGGCTGGGACTTCGTTCATGTCGCCGTCGACGACGCGACCCGCCTTGCCTATGTCGAGGTGCTGGGCGACGAGCGCAAGACCACGACCACCGGCTTCCTGTTGCGCGCCCTGCGCTGGTTCCGCGACCAGGGCATCCGGGTCGAACGGGTGATGACCGACAACGGCAGCGCCTACCGATCCCGCCGCTTCGCCAAGATGCTGCGATGGCTGGCCATCCGCCACATCTTCACCCGGCCCTACACGCCCAAGACCAACGGCAAGGCCGAGCGGTTCATCCAGACCCTGCTGCGCGAATGGGCCTACGGGCTTGCCCATCCGACCTCGACAGCCCGAAACGCCGACCTGCCGAGATGGCTTGACTGGTTCAACCGATCACGACCACACTCGGCACTCAACGGCCTGTCGCCCCTCACAAGGGTGAACAACCTTCTGAGACTTCACAGCTAGTGCCAGGCCATCGATGCCCTTGCGGAAGTCTACCGGCCTTGTCGCCACAAAGACCTTCACCGCCCCGCCCTGACCGAACATCACGATGCTGCGGCCCGTGCCGCGCGGATCGCTCGCGTCAGCTGGCCCTCATCGGCACCAGCGCCGGCACGGATCACAACATCGCCGACAACGATCTCGAGATCGGACCTGGTGACAGCCGCCGACGCCTCAGCCGAACTGTCATCGACCACCAATTCCGCGAAGATCGGCAAGGCCGCCACGCTCTCGGGCACCACGAGATTGCCTTTACGCAGCTGCTTGCGCCAATCGTAGATCTGCCAACGCGTCGTGCCGTGCTTGCGCGCAATATCCGCGACCGTCACACCCGGCATCATGCTCTCCGCCGCGATCCGCGCCCGCTCAGCCTTCGTGCGCCGCCGCCGACCGCTCGGCCCTTCGATAACCTCCAGACGGGAAACCCCAACACCCCTTGAGCCGTCCAAATGGACGCCCATTTTGCCGCCTCTCTCCAAATCCAACACCTCCGCGCCACATGTGCGCGGAGAATGAAGGCATCAGGTCAGAAATGGCAGGAGGGGGGCGGCGTCGCGCTTACGATGTTCCGTTGGAGAACGTTCGACCGCAGTCCTGCGCCCTCCGCCATCATCCTTATTGCGAATACGGACAGGCGCCCTGCGCGGTGCGAAAATAGTCGTGTTTTCAAAGGGCTTTGTCTCCCCCATGCGAACCTCTGAGACCGCGCGCCGGGCCCGATCCGGGCGCTGAACGGCGCTCCGTCTCTGTTCGAGCGAACCTCGCCAAGTTCGGTTCGGTTGGATTTTTTCACGCTTTTCCAATGGTCTGAGTTTCAGCACCGCCAAAACTTCGGGCCTTGTGTCAATTGCCATCAAAGGGAACAGAGCCGCAACACGCGAGAGGCGCAGCCGCTGGGTGCGCTGGACGAAGGGTGCGTAGCGGTGGCGGCATGCCCTGCATCATCAAGGTTCATGCGAATAGAGTTTTCATGGGATGGCGCTTCGCGGCCTCGCAGCCGAGTTGGATCGTCTGGGCAGAGGTTTCCGGATCCTGCCCCGGGCAATTCGCAGCTGACCGTCCCCCCGCACGCCGCAACCGCTGTTCCCGGCCATCTGATGCAGGTCAAGGCGCCTGGCGACATGGTCGGTCAGATCGCTGCGCGTTTCGGTTGGAGATATCGGATGAAAGTCGTCTTCGCACTGCTGGTCTTGTTCGCGCTGCTGATCGGTGCCCTGCTGCTGCTCGCCGCATTCGACAGGCGGGCGGACCGGGCCGAGTGGGCGCGCCTTGTGGCCCTTCAACCCGGGTCGCCGGAACGCTTCGCACCCGAGTTGGTCGCGGATCTTCCCGAACCGGCGCGGCGCTACTTCACCTTCGCCATCCTGCCCGGCACCCCCCTGTGGCGCGTGGCCGAGATCGAGATGGGCGGGCGCTTCGGCCTCGGAGGCCGCGCCGATCCGCGCTATCAGCCGATGCAGGCCCGCCAGATCCTTGCCGCACCCGAAGGCTTCGTCTGGAGCCTGCACACACAGGGAGGAATGCCGATTTCGGGATCCGACTCCGGTCGGTGGACCCGCTTCAGGCTTCTCGGTCTGATCCCGGTGGCGCGCGACGGCGGCAATCCCGATCACGCCCGGTCCGCCTTCGGCCGCTATGCGGCGGAAACGGTGTTCTGGGCCCCGGCAGCCCTGCTGCAATGGCCGGGCGCGACATGGGAGGCGGTGGATGCCGACACCGCCCGCGTCACGCTGCGCCACGGCCAGCTGGAGCAGGCGGTCGATGTCACCGTCGATGCGGCGGGTCGGCCCGTCCGGGTGTCGTTCATGCGCTGGAGCAACGCCAATCCCGACAGGACGTTCCGCCTGCAGCCCTTCGGGGGCACGCTGGCCGACTTCCGCGAGGTGGAAGGCTTCCGGCTGCCGTTCCGGGTCGAGGCAGGCAACTTCTTCGGAACAGGGGACTATTTCCCCTTCTTCGTCGCCGAGGTGTCGGCGATCCGCTTCCCGCAGCCCTGAGCGGCCGCGCGCCGGGGGGCATCCCGCGCGGGGGCGGGCATCCTCAGCTACGCCTCCCCGGCGCGAGTGACAGCGCGAGAAGGCCTGCGCCCGCGACAACAGACCCCGCGGCAAGCCAGGGCCAGAGACCGGGCAGGATCGAGAACAGGAAGAGGTAGTCGCGGTTCGCGGCCCAGGCCGGCCAGAGGATCAGCCCCGCCGCGACCCCGCCAACCACGAGCCGCAGCGCGGGTGCGGGACGGCTGCCGCGGAAGGCCCGCCAGAACGCCAGCCCCGCCGTCGCGAACGCCAGCGCGATCGCAATGCGCGCCGCCTGTTCCGCCAGCAGGATGCGCGCCATGCCGACCGGTTCGACCCCGAGACCCTCCGACCAGTCGCGCAGGATGGCGGCAAAGAGCGGCCAGGCGCGCTGGCTGTTCGACAGCAGCACGATGCCCGCGCCGGTCTCGGGCACCAGGTGCATGTGGCTCATCCAGCCGTAGCCCTGGCCGCCGTGCCAGACCGCGCGCCGCCCGTCCGAGAGCGTTTCGGTGAAATGCCCCGGCCCGTAGCCTTCGGCCACGAGGCCGAAGAGGCCGCCCACGGCGACGGCGGGGCGGTGCAGCGCGGCCACGCCATCGGCTGTCAGGACGTCCTGCCGTGCCCCGGCCATGCCCGCCGCGGCGAAGCGCGCCATGTCGGCCGCGGTGGCGAGCAGCCCGCCCGAGGCATGAGAGGGATAGACATAGGGCGCGACCGGGCGGCCGCGCAGATCATGGCCCACGGGCATCTCTACCCCCGTCTGCACGAAGCCCGCGCGCGTCATGCCCAGGGGCCCCAGAACCTCGCGGGTCATGAAGTCGGCGAACCGCTCGCCGGTGCAGTCCTCGACGACAAGCTCGAGCAGGTTGAAGCCGGTATCGGAATACGAGAAGCGGCCCCCCGCACCGGGCATCACCTTGAAGTCCTGCGCAACATGCGCAGGCAGGGCCGGCATCGCTGCCCCGGGCGCGAAGCGCTGCGAGAAATCACCAAGACCGATGCCGGCCGTATGTGTCAGGAGCGCCCGCGGCGTGATCTCACCCGCTTCGGGCGGCGGCCGCCACCGATGCAGACAGTTGGCCACGGTCGCATCGAGGTCGAGCCGCCCGGTCTCGGCCAGCCGCATGGCACCCCAGGCGGTGACCGGCTTGGACAGCGACTCGACCCGGAACAGCGCATCCGCCGTCAGCGGCCGGCCGGCGGCGGGATCGGCCATGCCGAAGGCCGCGGTCCAGACCGGGGTGCCACCCTCGATCAGCACCACGACCACGCCTGCCACCCCGTCCGTCGCAAGACGCGCGGGGATGGCTTCACTCAACCGTTCGGCGAGCGCCCCGCGGTCGGCACTGGCTGGCGACACGGCAAGCGTCGCAGCGATGGCCGCGAGGACGGCCGCCGCTTGTCGGAGGCGGGCGATTGCACCTCCCCTCACGGATCCGAGACCCTCAGCACGAGCTTGCCGGGCACCGTGCCGGCCTCGAGGCGCCGATGCGCCTCGCGCACCTCGTCGAGCGGCAGGACCTCGGCGATGACCGGGGCGATCTGCCCGGCAGCCAGCATTGCGAACAGCCGTTCCAGATCCGCGCGGAACCAGTCGGGGTGCCGCCGACGCATGGCGCCGATGGAGTAGAAGGCGGTGGCATGGCCGTTGGGCAGCCAGTCCCACAGCTTGAGCTTCACGAGGTCGAGGGGGATGGACCCGCCATGCCCCAGGACCGCGTTCTGGA
>JBKBVC010000157.1:0-5344 GCA_046289805.1 Tabrizicola sp. | reverse complement strand
TGCGCTCAGGGTCCAGACCAGTGCGGCGCCGACCACGCCTCCCAGCACCCTCCCCGCGGGAAGGGCCGCCCGCCGGCCCTTCAGCGACCCGTGCTCGGCGACCAGGGCCTCCCAGAGTTCCTTGCCGACGATGAACAGGAACAGGGCCATCAGCCCGTCCGAGACCAGCGTCCTCAGGGTCACGCTGATGGGCAGCGGGACAATCCAGCCAGGCAGATCCAGAAGCCGCCATTCGATGCTGTCGTAATAGCTCGCAGGGGCAAGATTGACCCAAAGCGTGGCCAGACCCGCCCCACCCAGCAAAGCTCGGGCAAAACGGGTCACGAAAGGCGAGACACGGTACATCCGAAGACAGGACCACAGCCGTGGCTTGGCTTCAAGTCACGGCGTAAATCGCCAGATCGCAGGGTTCGGCGCGGACCGGATACCGTCCGTCCTCCGAAAGGGACGCCGCGAACCGGTCCCCGGACAGGGTGGGAAAGCTGATCTGACCTGAACGGCCCGCCACGGAATACCGGACGCTTGCCACGTCTTGTTTCGGGTCAGACTCGAAGGCGATCTGAACCTCCCCCCGACATGAAGCAGGGGCGGGTTCCGGGGTTCGCCCCAAGACACGAGGCCAGGGAAATCCCGGCGGCCTTGAGCAGACTCGTAAGGCATTCGGTCGGTCAACTGAACGCTGGGCGTCGAACAAAGGGTGACACACCCGACTTCGTCATGGTCACATCTGCGGAATGTCCCCGCCTCCGGGATGGTAAAGCCGATCAGTCGGTCCGAATCCTGCGGCTTTGCGAAGGCGGGTGTTCTCATTTCCGGCCCCGCGGCCGGTCTCTGATCCACGGACACACCTAGTGCAACCCGTGTCTGCAACCAGACGGCACCTTGCGCCTTGGCCCAGGGACGTAAAGGGTGCGATCACTGGCACATGGCTTGGGGCTTGGGGTTTGCACAGGGCGATGCAACTTGCTGAAGAGATCCGCGGCTGCCGGCTTTGCGCCGCGCGCTTTGCCGCAACGGCCACCGCCCACGACCCGCGCCCGGTGGTCTGGTTCCGCCCGGGCGCAAGGATTCTGATCGCGGGCCAGGCCCCGGGAGCGCGGGTGCATGACAGCGGCCAGCCCTTCACCGACCGGTCCGGCGACCGGCTGCGTGACTGGACGGGCCTGACCAAGGCCGAGTTCTACGACCTCTCCCGCGTCGCCATCGTGCCGATGGCCTTCTGCTTTCCCGGCTACGACCACAAGGGGGCGGACCTGCCGCCACCGCCGCTCTGCGCTGCCACCTGGAGACAGAGGGTCATGGAAATGCTCGGCCCGCCGCGCCTGACGCTTCTGGTCGGCGGCGCCGCGATCCGCTGGCATCTCGGACTGCGCGGGGTGACTGCCGCCGTGGCGGATTGGCGCGGGCCGGCCGCGCAGGGCGTCTTTCCCTTGCCGCATCCCTCCTGGCGGAATACGGGGTGGCTGAAGCGCAATCCCCGGTTCGAGGTCGAGCTCCTGCCGGCCCTGCGCGCCCGGGTCCGGGAGGTGATGGATGACTGAGCTTGTGACGCTGCTTGACGCCGCCCACGCCGCCGTCGCGGCCGACCCCGAGAACGAGGCCTTGCGCCTGCGCTTCTTCGAACGGCTGGCCGATGGCGAGATGGTCATGCTGCTGGCGAGAGAGGCCGAGGGCGAGACGCTGGAGCCCCAGGTTTTCGAGCTCGAGGAGGGCCCGGTCGTGCTGGTCTTCGACCGGGAGGAACGTCTGGCGGCCTTCACCGGCGGTATTGCGCCCTATGCGGCCTTGCCGGGTCGGGTGATCGCGGGTCTGCTGAAAGGGCAGGGGATCGGGATGGGGGTGAACCTCGGGGTCGCGCCCTCTTCCATGCTCTTGCCCGCCGAGGCGATGGACTGGCTGGCCGAGACGCTGGAACAGGCGCCCGAGGAGGTCGAGGCGCTGCCCGAAGAATTCCACGCCCCCGCAGTTCCCGAGACGGTGATCGCGGCGCTGGATGCCAAGCTGGCGCGGGCCGGAGGGCTTGCGGTCGCAGCGCTGCTGGCCGGGGTGACCTACCGCGATGGCCGGCGCGGGCATCTTCTTGCACTTGTCGATGCGGCGCCCGGGGCAGAGGAGGCGCTGGCGCGGGCCATGAACGAGGCGCTGGTCTTTTCGGGCGTCGAGGCGGGCGAGCTGGACGTGGTGTTCCTCGCCGCCGCCTCGCCCGCGGCACAGGCGATGGCGAAGGTCGGCCTGCGCTTCGACCTGCCGGAGCCCCTGGTGCAGGACCGGGCACCCGCCGCGCCGGGGATGGATCCGTCGCGCCCGCCGAAGTTGCGCTAGCCAGATCGCGCGCCTGCGGCGCAAGGCCCTCTGTCGCCTCCGGCCGGTCCGTCCAACCGGCTTGCGCTGCCTTCGGCGCGCGTATTTCGGAATGGCGCAGGACCGCAGGAAATGGGGTATCCAGATACCTTTGTTGTAAGCATATGTTATCATGAGAAAAAAAGTCACGCCTGACGCTTGACGCTGCAATCCGGTTCGGCGATAAGCCCGCATCCGAGATCGCGGGGGCAGTGGTGCCCCCTTCTTCATTGGGAATAACGATGAAAACCTTCACCGCTACCCCGGCGGACATCGAGAAGAAGTGGATCCTGATCGACGCCGAGGGCGTCGTTCTGGGCCGCCTCGCCACGATCGTCGCCAACATCCTGCGCGGCAAGAACAAGCCGACCTTCACCCCCCACATGGACATGGGGGACAACGTCATCGTCATCAACGCCGACAAGGTGCAGATGACCGGCAACAAGCGCAACGAGAAGGTCTATTACTGGCACACCGGCCACCCCGGCGGCATCAAGCAACGGACTGCGCGCCAGGTGCTGGAAGGCGCCCATCCCGAGCGCGTTGTGATCAAGGCGGTCGAGCGCATGATCACCCGCAACCGCCTGGGCCGCCAGCAGATGACCAACCTGCGCGTCTATGCCGGCCCCTCGCACCCGCACGAGGCGCAGCAGCCGACCGTTCTGGACGTCAAGTCCATGAACCCGAAGAACACCCGGAGCGCGTGACATGGCCGATATCAAATCTCTCGATGACCTGAAATCGGCCGTGGGGTCCGCACCCGCCGCCGTCGAAGCCGCGCCGCGCCAGCCCGTCCGCGACAAGCTGGGCCGGTCCTATGCCACCGGCAAGCGCAAGGACGCGGTCGCCCGCGTCTGGGTCAAGCCCGGTTCCGGCAAGGTCGTGGTCAACGGCAAGGACATGGCGACCTACTTCGCCCGTCCCGTGCTGCAGATGATCCTGAAGCAGCCCTTCACCGTCGCGAACGTGGAAGGCCAGTTCGACGTCTATGCGACCGTCGCCGGTGGCGGGCTTTCGGGCCAGGCCGGTGCGGTCAAGCACGGCATCTCGAAGGCGCTGCAACTGTACGAACCCAGCCTGCGCGCGCCGCTGAAGGCCGCCGGCTTCCTGACCCGCGACAGCCGCGTCGTCGAACGGAAGAAATACGGCAAGCCGAAGGCCCGCCGGTCGTTCCAGTTCTCCAAGCGCTGATCCGACCCGCAGGACGATACCGGAAAACGCGGCGCGATGGCGCCGCGTTTTTCGTTTGCGGCTCTCCGCCCGCTCCACCCGCCCCGCATCGCTCTGCGAAGTCTCTGCCTGAATGCCCGCCGCGCCGCGCAGCCCGCCATTCCTTGCGACCCCTTGCGGCGCTGCCCGCCTGCCCTGGCCGGTTGATCGCCCGGCGCCATCTCTTGCTCCCGGCCATTCGGATCCGGAACGTTTGGTCGGAAATTTCTGTCATTTACGATCAGATGTTCGTAATCAATCCCCGGGCGCCGGTTCAGCGTCCAGGGCGACGACGGCAGTGGAAAGCACCTTCGCCTGCCGGACAAAACTGCTAGTCTCTGTCTGCCGCCAACCGCCGGAGAGCCCATGGACCCCCTGCCGCCCGCACCCGCAAGGAAAGCCGGACTCGTTCTCGTGGGAGAGGTGGACGGCACCCGGCATGGCCTGGTCGGACGCTCGCGCATCGAGGTCGGCCGCTTCACCTATGGGGTAGAGGCGGCGAAGATCCGCCAGTGGCGGGAGGGGGCGTCGCTGACCTTCGGGGCGTTCTGTTCCGTGGCGACCGGCCTGACCGTCCTGCTAGGCGGCAATCACCGGGTGGATTGGTCCAGCACCTTTCCTTTCGGCCATATCTTCGTCCAGCAGCTTGGCGGACGCGGCATTTCCGGCCATCCCCAGACCCGCGGCGATGTCGTCATCGGCAACGATGTCTGGCTGGGGAGCAATGTCACCATACTGTCCGGGGTGACGATCGGCGACGGAGCGGTGATAGCAGCGAATGCGACCGTCGCCCGGGATGTCGGCCCCTACGAGATCTGGGGCGGCAACCCTGCCGCGCTGCTGCGTCCGCGCTTTGCCCCCGGGATCGCCGCGCGCCTGCAGGGCCTGCGCTGGTGGGACTGCTCGATCAAGGCCGTCCGGCAGCTTGCGCCGCTTCTTTGCCAGCCGCCGGACGACGAGGTCCTGGACCGGATCGAGGCGATTGTCACTGGCGACCGGACATAAAAAACGGGCCGGTTCGCACCGGCCCGAGGTCAGGGGTAAGAGCGTCGTGACGCTCGGGGAACTGGCACTCAGGGCTGCCAGAAGGGTTTCGCGATCTCGCGGCGGACTTCCTGCGCGTCAAGACCGATGTCGCGCAACAGATGCGCGTCGAGGTGGGACAGGCGCTGGCGGTCGCGGCGGCGGGCGGTTGCGGCGGAAAATGCGGTCAGGATGTGCGCAAAAAGGCCCCGCGGGGCGCGCAGCGGAAGGGTCTGGATCCGGGTCTGGGGCATTGCTGCCTCCTCCGATTTGTATTGATACAAAAGCCTCAATGAGGTAGCAACAATCTACGCCTGCCCCGCAATGAGTCGCCAGAGGATTATTGTGACTGACACAAGTTGGGCCCCTGATCTGACTCAATTCCCCGGACCGAAGTATCTGGCCTTGTCGCGGGCGCTGCGCGAGGCGATCCGGGCGGGTGAGCTTCCGCCGAATTCGCAATTGCCTACGGTGCGTGATCTGGCCTGGCGGTTGCACCTGACGCCGGGGACCGTGGCGCGGGCCTACCAGCTTGCGACGCAGGAGGGGCTGCTGGCGGCCACGGTCGGACGCGGCACCTTTGTTGCGGCACAATCGCCCCGGCTGGGGCCGACCCAGCCGCTCTATACCGAGCGGATCACCGGAGGGGCGACTGGCCTGGTGGACCTCCGCCCGCCCCAGGTGCCCGAGGTCGGCCAGGCCGAGGCCTTCCGGCGGGCGCTCCTCGACATGGCGGGGACGACGGGGCAGGGCTGGCTCGATTATACCAGCC
>JBKBVC010000156.1:0-5355 GCA_046289805.1 Tabrizicola sp. | reverse complement strand
CTATCGAGGGGAAGGTCGGCTTGCGGACAACGCGATCCGCAAGCCGAAGGTGATCCCGGGGGAAATGGGAGGCCTTCCCCTGGGGTCGGTGTTACTGGATGTAGCCTGCGGCCTTCATCTCTTCGGTGACGGCGGCTTGTGCCTCGGCCAGCGCCTCGTCGGCCGTCTTGGACCCGGCCAGCGCGGCCGAGAAGATCTCGCCCACCGTGGTGCCCAGGCCCTGGAACTCCGGGATGGCGACGAACTGGACGCCGACATAGGGCACCGGCTTGACCGTCGGGCTGTTCGGATCGGCCGAGTTGATCGAGTCCAGCGTCATCTTCGCGAAGGGGACCTTCTGGTACTCGGGATTGTCATAGAGCGACTTGCGGGTTCCCGGAGGCACGTTCGCCCAGCCTTCCTTTGACGCGACCAGCGCCAGATAGTCCTTGTTGGTCGCCCAGTTGATGAAGGTCTTGGCCGCGTCCTTGGCATCCGACGACGCCGGAATCGCCAGCGACCAGGCCCAGAGCCAGTTGCCGCGCTTGCCAAGCCCGTTGTCCGGGGCCAGCGCGAAGCCGACCTTGTCGGCCACGGTCGAATCCTTCGGGTTCGTGACGAAGGAGGCCGCGACGGTGGCGTCGATCCACATGCCGCACTTGCCCTGCTGGAACAGCGTCAGGTTCTCGTTGAACCCGTTGTTGCTGGCACCGGGCGGGCCGTAGTTGTTCATCAGGTTCAGGTAGAAGTCGATGGTCGCCTTCCACTCCGGCTGGTCGAACTGGGGAGTCCAGGTCTCATCGAACCAGCGCGCGCCAAAGCTGTTGGACATGGCGGTGAGGAAGGCCATGTTCTCGCCCCAGCCCGCCTTGCCGCGCAGGCAGATGCCATACTGTTCCTTCGACTTGTCGGTCATCGCGGCGGCGGCCTTTTCGATATCGGCCCAGGTGGGCGCCTCGGGCATGGTCATCCCGGCGGCTTCCATCAGGTCCTTGCGGTACATGACCATCGAGGATTCACCGTAGAAGGGCGAAGCGTAAAGCGTGCCGTCCACGGTCAGGCCGCCCCGGATCGCCGGGAGAAGGTCGTCCACGTCGTATTCGGCGGGCAGGTCATTCAGGCTTTCCAGCCACCCCTGCTTGCCCCAGATCGGAACCTCGTAGGTGCCGATGGTGATGACGTCATACTGACCGCCGCCGGTGGCGATGTCGGTCGTCACATTCTGCCGCAGGACGTTTTCCTCCAGCGTCACCCATTCGACCTTGATGTCGGGGTGCTTGGCGTAGAAGTCGTCCATCAGGCCCTGCATGCGGACCATGTCGCCATTGTTCACGGTGGCAACGGTGATGGTGGTTTCGGCAAGCGCCGCACCCGCAAGGGTGAACGCAACCGACGCCCCGAGAAGGGCGCGGAGAGTAACTGTCATTGTAAACCTCCCTTTATGGCGGAGATGAGCAAATCATCACCCGATGAGCATTTACTCACAACCAGACCAGAGTCGTCAAGCCTCAACTTGCGCTGCAACTGCAAGGGGATCTGCTGCTATGCGTGCCGCAGTAGGGCGACGGCCGTGCTTTCGTCCGTCACGAGGCCATTGATGATGCGGCCGGTCAGCGCGGCGTGGATGGCGTCCACCTTGTTCAGCCCCGCCGCCACGCCGATGACGGGCTGGGACTGCCCCGGCTCGACCCTCACACCGCCGACCAGCGCGTTGCGCGGGGTGTCGATGTAACGTCCCCGGGCGTCGAAGATCCAGCTTCCGATCTCGCCCACGGCACCCAGAGCCTGCAACTCGCGCAGGGTCTCGGGGGTGACGAACCCGTCAAGGGCCAGAGGCGCATCCGGCCCCATCTGACCGACGCCGACAAAGGTCACATCCGCCTGTCGCGCCAGGTTGAACACGGTGCGAACCGGACGCAGGTGCATGAAGAACTCGCGTTCCTCGGGCGTGTCCGAGATCACCGGCACGGGCATCGGATAATAGGTCGCGTTCAGCTTTTCCGCGATGCGGCTGATCACATCGTACAGCGTGGCGGATCCGTCCGGCGCGATGTTGCCCAGAAGCGAGACGATGCGGTGCTGCACCGGCTCGGCGAAGCTGAACTGCTCCGCCATCGCCCGCAAGGCCCGTCCGGTCCCGAAGGCAATCACCAGGGGCCTGGGGGTCCTGAGCACCCGCTCAAGCTCTCCGGCCGCGGCAGGTGCGATCGCGCGCGCCGGATCGATGCCGGGCCCGAGCGAAGGTGCCACACGGCAGCGCGTCAGGTGGAAGCGGTCCATGAGGGCGGATTCGAGGTCCAGGCAGGCACCGATCCGGTGGTTCAGACGCACATGGATCAGCCCCTCTGCCATCGCCCGGCTGACCAGCCGCTGCGCCCGCTGCCGGCTGATCCCCAGTTCGAAGGCGATCTGGTCCTGGGTCATCCCCGCGACGTAGTAAAGCCAGCCTGCGCGGGCGGCTTCGTCCTGCAAGGTGGGTTCGCTGCTCATGCTGCCTGCCTGCCGAGACCCGGCGCAATCTGGAAGAACTCGGCAAAGCTGGCAAGCCTGCGGTGCGGACGGGCATCCTCGGGTTCGGGCGGCGCGTCGGCTCCAAGATGACTGCCGCCGACAAATCGCCAGACGGTCATGCCCGCGGCCAGCCCGGCGCGAAGGCCGGTCAGGCTGTCCTCGATCACCAGCGTTCTTGCCGGTGCGGCCCCCATCTTCGCGGCCGCATGCAGGAACAGGTCCGGCGCCGGCTTGCCGCGTGAGACCATCGTCGAGGTGAAGACCCGGTCGCCGACCAGATCGGTCAGGCCGACCAGCTTCAGGGACACCTCCACCCTCCGGGGCGATGACGAGGTGGCGACGCAGAACGGCACGCCGATCCCGGTCAGCACCTCGTGGACATGCGGGACGACCCTGAGTTCCTTCCGGAAGGCCGCCAGCAGGGCCTCGCGATACTGCGCCTCGAAGTCGGGCGGCAGGTCCAGGCCGAATTCGCGCCGGATCGTCTCCATCACCACGGGGTAGCTGCGGCCGAGGAAATGGCGCTCGACGTAAGGGAGGTCGATGGTCAGGCCGAGGCGGGACAGCTCTGCCACCAGCATGCGAGCGCTGATGATCTCGCTGTCGATCAGCACGCCGTCGCAGTCGAAGATGACAAGATCGAACTCGCTCATGCGCTCATGCGTAGCGCAACCGTCGCGCTAAAGGTAGCCCTGCGAGCGGAAGCTCAGCTCTCGCGACTTGCCGATGATGAGGTGGTCGTGCAGCGCAAGGCCCAGGGCATCGCAGGCATCCTTGACCTGATGGGTCATCGCGAGGTCCGCGTCCGAGGGTGTCGGGTCGCCCGAGGGGTGGTTGTGGACGAGGATCAGCGCGCTTGCGTTCAGCTCCAGCGCCCGCTTGACGATCTCTCGCGGGTAAACGGGGACGTGATCGACCGTGCCCTTGGCCTGTTCCTCGTCGGCGATCAGCACGTTCTTGCGGTCGAGGAACAACACGCGGAACTGTTCCGTCTCGCGGTGCGCCATCGTTGTGTGGCAGTAGTCAAGCAGCGCGTCCCAACTGGACAGGATCGGCTTCTGGATCACCCGGGCCCGCATCATGCGTTGGGCAGCGGCCTCGACCAGTTTCAGTTCCAGCACCACGGCGGGACCGGCGCCCTTGACCATCTGGAGCCGCGCCGGAGAGGCGGTCACGACCCGGTTGAAATCCCCGAACGTGTCGAGAAGGAGCCGTGCCAGCGGCTTGACATCCTGACGGGGAATGGCGCGGAAGAGGACCAGCTCAAGCAGTTCGTAATCAGGCAGCGCCGCGCCGCCTGCCTGCATGAACCGGTCCCGCAGCCGCTGCCGGTGATCGGCGATGTAGGACGGCAACCGCCCGGTCAGCGCCTGCGGCTCCGCCTCATCGGCATCACCCGCAGGCGCGACCAACGGCAGAAGGGGCTCGTTGAAGGATCTGACCATGGCGTCAGGAGTCGCATGCCATGGTTGAAGAAGCGTTAATGCCCGCCTCCCCGATCGCCGCCTCGTTCGACTTCGTCCTCTCGCCGGAGGTCCCCGAGCGAGGAGTGCATGAAATGCTCGGCGATCGGCCCGATCAGCCCTTCATCCCGTCCCAGAAGCCCTTGACCTTGGAAAAGAAGCTGGAGCTTTCGGGGTTGTTCTCCTCGCTCAGCTTCTCGAACTCGCGTAGCAGCTCGCGCTGGCGGGCGGTGAGGTTGACCGGAGTCTCCACCGCCAGCTCGATCACCATGTCACCGGTGTTCGAGGACCGCAGTGCCGGCATCCCCTTGCCGCGCAGCCGCATCTGCTTGCCCGACTGCGCCCCGGCCGGGATCTTCACCCGCGCCTTGCCGCCGTCGATCGTCGGCACCTCGATCTCGCCGCCCAGGGCCGCTGTCGGCATCGAGACCGGCACCCGGCAGAACAGATGGATCCCGTCGCGCTGGAACAGCGCGTGCTCCTTCACCTCGATGAAGATGTAGAGATCGCCATTCGGCCCGCCGCGCAGACCCGCCTCGCCCTCGCCGGCCAGACGGATGCGCGTGCCCGTCTCCACCCCCTGCGGAATGTTGACCGACAGCTGCTTCTCCTTCTGCACCCGACCCTGGCCGCCGCAGGTCCGGCAGGGGTTCTTGATGATCTGGCCCATGCCGTTGCACTGCGGGCAGGTGCGTTCGATGGTGAAGAAACCCTGCTGCGCCCGGACCTTGCCCATGCCGTTGCAGGTCGGGCAGGTGACGGGCTCGGCCCCGCCTTCCGCGCCGGTCCCATGGCAGATGTCGCAGGTCACCGAGGTGGGCACCTGGATCGTCTTCTGGACGCCGGTATAGGCCTCTTCCAGGCTGACACGCAGGTTGTAGCGCAGGTCGGAGCCGCGCTGGGCGCGCGAACGACCGCCGCCCCCGCCACCCCGGCCCATGAAATCGCCGAACAGATCCTCGAACACATCCGAGAAGGCGGAGGCGAAATCGCCCTGCTGACCATAGCCGCCGGGGCGCGGGCCGCCGCCCATGCCGCCCTCGAAGGCCGCATGGCCAAAACGGTCGTAGGCCGCCTTCTTCTGTTCGTCCTTCAGGACGTCATAGGCCTCGTTCACTTCCTTGAACTGAGCCTCGGCCTGCGGATTGTCGGCGTTGCGGTCGGGGTGCAGTTCCTTCGCCTTCTGGCGATAGGCCTTCTTCAGCTCTTCAGCCGAAGCGCCCTTCCTGACCCCGAGCACTTCGTAATAGTCGCGCTTTGCCACGGCAAAATCCCCATCTGGAACCGAGGAGGGGCGGTCCGTTGCCAGACCGCCCCCTTCCCGTGTTCCTGCGGCTTACTTCCGCTTGTTGTTGCCCAGATCCTCGAAGTCGGCATCGACGATGTCGTCGTCCACCGGGCG
>JBKBVC010000155.1:0-5361 GCA_046289805.1 Tabrizicola sp. | reverse complement strand
GCGGAAATCGTGGCGCCGCCGCACACTCTGACCAAATGGTCAAACGGGGGGTGGCGATGACGCTGAAGGAGGCCGCGGCGGCCGTGCGGGAGAGGGCCTATGCGCCCTATTCGCGCTTCAAGGTGGGTGCGGCGCTGCGCGCGACGAGCGGCGCGGTGCATGTCGGCTGCAATGTCGAGAACGTGGCCTATCCCGAGGGCACCTGTGCCGAGGCCGGGGCGATTGCGGCGATGATCGCGGCGGGCGACACGCGGATCGCGGAGGTCTGCGTGATTGCCGACAGCCCGGACCCCGTGCCGCCCTGCGGCGGCTGCCGCCAGAAGATCGCCGAGTTCGCGGCGCAGGATGTGAAGGTCACGCTGTGCACCACCGACGGCAAGGAGAAGGTCATGACCGTGGCCGAGCTTCTGCCCGGCCTCTTTACCGCAGCGCACATGGAGCGGACGTGACCGACGCGCGCGCCATCATCGCGGCGATCCGGGACGGCCGAAAGCCGGCGGCCGAGGATCTGCGCTGGTTCGCGGCCGGCCTCGCCTCGGGCGAGGTCACGGATGCGCAGGCCGGCGCCTTCGCCATGGCGGTCCTGCTGAAGGGCCTGGGCGAGGAGGGCCGCGTCGCCCTGACGAAGGGCATGCGCGACAGCGGCAAGGTTCTGGCCTGGGATCTTCCGGGCCCGGTGGTGGACAAGCATTCGACCGGGGGGATCGGCGATTGCACCTCGCTGCTGCTTGCGCCGGCGCTGGCGGTCTGCGGCGCCTATGTGCCGATGATCTCGGGCCGGGGCCTCGGCCATACCGGGGGCACGCTGGACAAGCTGGAGGCGATCCCGGGCTTTCGCACCGGGCTGTCCGAGGCGGCCCTGCGCCGGCAGATGGCCGAGGTGCATTGCGCGATCGTCGCGGCCTCGGCCGACCTCGCCCCGGCGGACAGGCGCCTTTACGCGATTCGCGACGTGTCGGGGACGGTGGAGTCGATCGACCTGATCACCGCATCGATCCTGTCGAAGAAGCTGGCGGCGGGGCTGGAGGCGCTGGTGCTGGACGTGAAATGCGGCAGCGGTGCCTTCATGAAGACGGCCGAGCAGGCCGAGGCGCTGGCGCGGGCGCTGGTCACCACGGCTCAAGGGGCGGGCTGCATGACCAGCGCGCTGATCACCGACATGTCCCAGCCGCTCGCAACGGCGGCGGGCAATGCGCTGGAGGTGATCGAGGTGATGGAAACGCTGACCGGCACCTCGGTCAACACCGCGCTGTGGGATGTGACCGTGGCGCTGGGCGGCGAGGCGCTGGCGCTGGCGGGGCTGGTCGGCGATGCCGAGGAGGGGGCCGGGCGCATCGCGCAGGCCCTGGAATCGGGCGCCGCTGCCGAGGTTTTCGGGCGCATGGTCACGGCGCAGGGTGGGCCTGCGGATTTCGTGGAACGCTGGCCCGACCGGCTGCCCTCGGCCCCGGTGATGGTCGAGGTCCCGGCGCTTGAGGACGGCTATGTCGCGGCGATCGACGGAGAGGCCCTGGGCCAGGCCGTCGTCCATCTGGGGGGCGGACGACTGCGGGAAGGCGACCGGGTGAACCCCTCGGTCGGGTTGTCCGATCTGGCCGGGATCGGCGAGGAGACCGGGGCGGGCGTGCCCTTGGCCATGGTGCATGCGGTGACCGAGGATGCGGCCGAGGCTGCCGTGCGCGCGGTGCAGGCGGCCTACCGGATCCTGCCGGAGGTGCCCGACGAACCGATGCTGGTTCAGAAGAGGATCGGCTGATGGCGCAGTCACAAGGTCGGGCCTTTCTGATCGTCATGGATTCGGTCGGCTGCGGCGGGGCGCCGGATGCGGCGGCCTTCGGCGACGCGGGCGCCAACACGCTGGGCCATATCGCCGCCGCCTGTGCCGAGGGGCGGGCCGAGACGGGGCGCAGTGGCCCCCTGCGGATGCCGAACCTGGACCGGCTGGGGCTCGGGGCGGCGATCCGGCTGGCCTCGGGGGCCGCGACGCCGGGTCTGGAGGCCGCGCCCGAGGGGCTGTGGGGCGCGGCCGAGGAAGTCTCGAAGGGCAAGGACACACCCTCGGGGCATTGGGAGCTGGCGGGTGTCCCGGTGCCCTGGGACTGGACCTATTTCCCCGACACGGTGCCGGCCTTCCCCGACGACATCGTGGCCGAGGTCTGCCGGCTGGCCGGGACGGAAGGCATCCTCGGCAATTGCCATGCCTCTGGCGTGCCGATCATCGCCGAACATTGCGAGGAACACCTGCGCACCGGCTGGCCGATCTGCTACACCTCCGCCGACAGTGTGTTCCAGATCGCTGCGCATGAAGAGGCCTTCGGGCTGGAGCGGCTGCTGAAGCTCTGCGCCGACCTGGCGCCGATGTTGCACGCGCGGAAGGTCGGGCGGGTGATCGCGCGGCCCTTCACTGGCGGCTGCGGCGATTTCAGGCGGACGGCGAACCGCAAGGACTTCGCCATCGCCCCACCCGCGCCGACGCTGCTGGACTGGGTGGCGGGCGCGGGGCGGGCCACGCACGCCATCGGCAAGATCGGCGACATCTTCTCGATGCGCGGGATCGGCAAGTTGCACAAGGGCAAGTCGGATGCTGACCTTTTCGAACATCTGGTCCGGCTTGGGGCCGAAGCCGAGCCCGGATCCTTGACCTTTGCGAACTTCGTCGAGTTCGACACGCTGTATGGTCACCCGCGCAACGTGTCGGGCTATGCCCGGGCGCTGGAGTGGTTCGATGCCCAGCTGCCCCGGTTCCTGGCCTGTCTGCAACCGGGGGATCTGGCGGTCTTCACCGCCGACCATGGCAACGATCCGACCTGGCGCGGCACCGAACACACGCGCGAGCGGGTGCCCGTGGTGGGCTGGGGCGTGGGAGCGCGCGAAGTGGGCCTGCGCGGGTTCGTGGATGTGGGGGCAAGCGTGGCGGCGCATCTGGGGGTCGCATCGCAAGGGCCGGGGCGGAGTTTCCTGTGACCCGCCCCGGGGGTTTCACACCCCCGGACCCCCGTGGGATATTTTCGGACAGATGAAGGCGGGGAGAATGTCGTGAGCGGATTGCCGAAGGTCGAGTTGCATCTGCATCTGGAAGGCGCGGCGCCGCCCGGCTTCATCCGGGGTCTGGCGGCGGAGAAGCGTCTGGACATATCCGGCATCTTCGATGCGCAGGGGAACTATCGCTACAAGGACTTCTGGGACTTCCTGAAGGTCTATGAGGCCGCGACCTCGGCCCTGCAGACTCCCGAGGACTACGGGCGGCTTGTGCTGGCGGTGCTTGAGGAATCGGTCAGGTCGGGGGTGGTCTATTCCGAGACCTTCCTGTCGCCCGATTTCTGCGGCGGGCGCGATGTCGGGGCCTGGCGGGAATACCTGCACGCGATGCGGGAGGCGGCGGATCGGGCCGAACGGGACATGGGAATCTGCCTGCGCGGGATCGTCACCTGCATCCGGCATTTCGGCCCCGAGAAGGCGCGGGAAACGGCGATCTGCGCCGCCGAAACGGCGGGCGACTGGATCGTCGGCTTCGGCATCGCGGGGGACGAGAAGGTGGGGGCGCCGAAGGATTTCCGCTGGGCCTTCGACTGCGCGCGCGAGGCCGGGTTGCGGTTGACGGCGCATGCCGGGGAATGGGGCGGGCCGTCGTCAGTGCGTGATGCGGTGCGCGACCTGGAGGTGGAGCGGATCGGGCACGGGGTGCGGGCCGTCGAGGACTTGGCGCTGGTCGATGAGCTGGCCGAGAAGGGGATCGTGCTGGAATGCTGTCCGGGGTCGAATGTTGCGCTGGGGCTCTATCCGGGCTTCAAGGCGCATCCGATCAACGAACTGGACCGGCGCGGGGTCAAGGTCACGGTCTCGACCGACGACCCGCCCTTCTTCCACACCACGATGGCGCGCGAATACGAGGAGTTGCACCGCGCCTTCGACTGGGACGAGGGGCAATTCCGGCGGATCGCGCGCCAGTCGCTTGACGCGGCCTTTTGCGACGGGGATACCAAGGCAAGGATCGGCAAGCTTCTGGAGGTTTGACATGCTGGATCACCTGACCGTCGTGTCGCACCCCCTGGTCCAGCACAAGCTGACGCTGATGCGGGAAAAGGACACCTCGACCGCGTCGTTCCGCAAGCTTCTGCGCGAGATCAGCCTCCTGCTGGCCTACGAGGTCACGCGCGAACTGCCGATGACGACGAAGCGGATCGAGACCCCGCTGGAGGAAATGGACGCGCCCATGATCGAGGGCAAGAAGCTGGCGCTGGTCTCGATCCTGCGGGCGGGCAATGGCCTGCTGGACGGGATCCTGGAGCTGATCCCGGCGGCACGGGTGGGCTTCATCGGGCTTTACCGCGACCCCGAGACGCTTCAGCCGGTGCAGTACTATTGCAAGCTGCCCGAGCACATGGAGGACCGCATCGCCATCGTGGTCGATCCGATGCTGGCGACCGGCAATTCCAGCGCGGCTGCGGTGTCGCTGCTGAAGCAGGCGGGGGCGAAGCAGATCCGGTTCCTGTGCCTTCTGGCGGCGCCCGAGGGCATCGCGCGGATGAAGGAGGCGCATCCCGACGTGCCCATCGTCACGGCGGCGGTGGACAGCCATCTGAACGACCACGGCTATATCGTGCCGGGCCTCGGGGACGCCGGAGACCGGATGTTCGGGACCAAGTGATGCGTGCGGTCCTGACGACGGCAGCCGTCATCGCGATGGCCGCGCCCGCCCTGGCTCGTGACCCGATCCGCCCGGCCGAAGTGCCGCCGCCGGACTATGCCGGCGAGCAATACGTCGATTCCAGGGGCTGCATGTTCGTTCGCGCGGGGAGGGCAGCGCAGGTGCTCTGGATCCCCCGGGTGAGCCGCGACGGGACGCCGCTCTGCGACAATCCGCCGTCCGGGCGTCGGGTTCCCGTGGCCGAGGAAATCGGCGTGCAACCTTTTGCGCAAGGGCAGGCCGCCTCTGCTGCGCCGGCGAAGGCGGATGCGCCAGAACCTGTCGCAACCGGCGGCTACTTCGTCGATGTCGGTCGTTTCGGAGACGGCGGGACTGCCGACCGGGCCGAGGCCAAGCTGGTGTCTTTGGGTCATTCGGTGGTGCGGAGCAGGGTGCAGAGCGGCGGTTCGACCCTGATCACGGTCTTTGCCGGCCCGTTTCCCGATGCAGCGACCGCGGAGAAGGCCCGCGTCGCCTTGCGAGACGCCGGCTTTCCGGATGCAGCCGTCATGGGGCGCTGACCATCGCCCCGCTGGCGGCGCGGCGCCGCGGCCGGGGCGACCGGCCTAGGTGCCGCAAATTCCCTGCAGGGCCACCCAGGAGTCGTCGGGGATCAGCGGCGAGGGCGCGAGCCCCGTGTAGGGATCCGCGGCCAGCAGTCCGGCCGTTGTCTT
>JBKBVC010000154.1:0-5366 GCA_046289805.1 Tabrizicola sp. | reverse complement strand
GGCTGGGAATGACGCTGGAATTGCAGGGGGTTTCACGATCGGTCGCGGGCAGGGTGCACATCCACCCCACCGACCTGACCCTGAAGAACGGCACGATGAACGTGCTTCTCGGCCCCACTCTGGCCGGCAAGACCAGCCTGATGCGGCTGATGGCGGGGCTCGACAAGCCCTCGACCGGGCGCATCTTCTGGGAGGGGCGCGACGTGACCGGGGTGAAGGTTCAGGACCGCAAGGTGGCCATGGTCTATCAGCAGTTCATCAACTACCCCGGTCTGACGGTTTACGAGAACATCGCCTCGCCGCTGCGCCTGATGGGGCGCCCGAAGGACGAGATCGACAAGGCCGTCCGCCAGACCGCCGAGATGCTGCGCCTGACCCCGATGCTGCAACGCAAGCCCCTGGAGCTGTCGGGCGGCCAGCAGCAGCGCTGCGCGCTGGCTCGGGCGCTCGTGAAGGGTGCGGGGCTGGTGCTTCTGGACGAGCCTCTCGCCAACCTCGACTACAAGCTGCGCGAGGAACTGCGGATCGAGATCCCACGCATCTTCGAGTCGTCGGGCGCGATCTTCGTCTATGCCACCACCGAACCGGAAGAGGCGCTTCTCCTCGGCGGCAACACCGCGACGCTCTGGGAAGGCCGCGTCACCCAGTTCGGCCCGACGCCCACGGTCTATCGGCTGCCCGAGGACGCCACGACCGCCCGCGTCTTTTCCGATCCGCCGATGAACTTCGTGACCACCCGCAAGGAGGCAGGCCGGCTGACCTTTGGCGAAAGCGCCCACGCCCCTGCCAAGGGCGAAGCCTACCATCTGCCCGACGGCACCTATCAGGCCGGGTTCCGCGCGAACCACGTCACGCTGAACCGCCATTCCGGCGATGCGGTGGAGTTCCGCTGCATCCTCGGTGCGACCGAGATCACCGGGTCGGAAACCTTCGTCCACCTGACCCACGGGCAGGACCGCTGGGTCGGGCTGGTCCATGGCGTCCATCCCCTGACCGCCGGATCGCAGACCTCGGTCTTTGTCGATCCCGCGCATGTCTATCTGTTCGACTCGACGGGCCGGCTTGCCGCGCCTGCCCCTTATGCGATGGCGGCCTGACATGTCCCGGATCACGCTTTCCAACCTGGCCCACAGCTACCTGCCGAACCCGACCTCGGATGCGGATTACGCGCTGAAGGAGATGGACCATGTCTGGGACGACGGCGGGGCCTATGCGCTGCTCGGCGCCTCGGGCTGCGGCAAGACCACGCTTCTGAACATCATCTCGGGCCTTCTGCGCCCCAGCCAGGGCCGGGTGCTGTTCGGCGACCGCGACGTGACCGACGCGCCGACCACGGAACGCAACATCGCGCAGGTGTTCCAGTTCCCGGTGGTCTACGACACGATGACCGTGCGCGACAATCTGGCCTTTCCGCTGCGCAACCGCGGGATGGACGCGGCCTACATCGCCCGCCGGGTGGACCAGATCGCCAGGATGATCGGCATGGAGGCCGACCTGAACCGCAAGGCGCGCGGGCTGACCGCGGATGCCAAGCAGAAGATCAGCCTCGGCCGCGGCATGGTGCGCGAGGACGTGAACGCGATCCTCTTCGACGAGCCGCTCACCGTCATCGACCCCCACATGAAATGGGAACTGCGCACGCAGCTGAAATCGCTGCACCGCGAATTCGGCCACACGATGATCTACGTCACCCACGACCAGACCGAGGCGCTGACCTTCGCGGACAAGGTCGTGGTGATGCACGAGGGCCGCGTCGTCCAGATGGGCACGCCGGAAGAGCTGTTCGAGACCCCGGCCCATACATTCGTCGGCTATTTCATCGGCTCGCCGGGGATGAACCTCCTCGACGCCGAGATCGCAGGATCCGAGGCGCGCCTGCAAGGCGTCTCGGTGCCGCTGGGTGCGGCCTACGGGCCAACAACTGGCCGCACCCAGATCGGCATCCGCCCGGACTATGTCGCCATTTCGGACGAAGGGCTGCCGGTCACCGTGAAACGGGTCGAGGACGTGGGCCGCCATCGCATCGTCCGGGCAGAATTCCAGGGCCAGCCGCTGAACGCGATCCTGCCCGAGGGGATGACCGTTCCGCCCGACCCCCGCGTCGCGTTCGCACCGGCCAAGATCAACGTCTACGCCAACGACTGGCGCGTTTCTCCGATGGGGGCCTGACCGATGGAAAAGACCCAGAACAACAAGGCCTGGTTCCTGGTCCTGCCGGTTCTCGTGCTGGTCGCCTTTTCGGCCATCCTGCCGCTGATGACGGTGGTGAACTACGCCTTCAACGACACCTTCGGGAACAACGAATTCTTCTGGGCGGGCATCGAATGGTTCGACGAGATGATCCATTCCGAACGCCTGCGCGCGGCCCTGGGGCGGCAGATCCTCTTCTCGGTCATCATCCTGGCGATCGAGGTGCCGCTCGGCATCTTCATCGCGCTCAACATGCCGAAGAAGGGCTTCTGGGCCAGCCTCTGCCTCGTGCTCATGGCCCTGCCGCTCCTGATCCCGTTCAACGTCGTGGGCACGATCTGGCAGATCTTCGGCCGGGTGGACATCGGGCTTCTGGGCCACACGCTCGCCGCGATGGGGCTGGACTACAACTACACCAACGACCCCATCGACGCCTGGATCACCGTGATCGTGATGGATGTCTGGCACTGGACCTCGCTGGTGGCGCTCCTGTGCTATGCGGGCCTCCAGTCGATCCCGCAGGCCTATTACCAGGCCGCCAAGATCGACCAGGCCACCCGCTGGTCCGTCTTCCGCTACATCGAGCTGCCGAAGATGAAGGGCGTCCTTCTCATCGCCGTCCTCCTCCGCTTCATGGACAGTTTCATGATCTATACCGAGCCCTTCGTCGTCACCGGCGGCGGCCCCGGCAACTCCACCACCTTCCTGTCGATCGACTTGGCGAAGATGGCCACCGGCCAGTTCGACCTCGGCCCCGCCGCCGCCTTCTCGATCATGTATTTCCTGGTGATCCTGCTCATCTCCTGGGTGTTCTACACCGTGATGACCAATCTCGACCGCGAGGAGTCCCGCTGATGCGCATCCGGTCCAACGCCATCGTGATGACGGTCTATCTCCTGTTCCTGCTGGTGCCGATCTACTGGCTGGTGAACATGAGCCTGAAGACGAATACCGAGATCACCTCGACCTTCACGCTCTGGCCGCAGAATCTGACCTTCCGCAACTACATGGTCATCCTGACCGATCCCAGCTGGTACATGGGCTATGTCAACAGCCTGATCTACGTGGTCATGAACACGGTCATCTCGATCACCGTGGCCCTTCCCGCCGCCTATGCCTTCAGCCGCTACAGCTTCATGGGCGACAAGCACCTGTTCTTCTGGCTGCTCACGAACCGCATGGCCCCCCCGGCCGTCTTCGCGCTGCCCTTCTTCCAGCTTTATTCGGCGATGAACCTGATCGACACCCACATCGCCGTGGCGCTTGCGCATTGCCTGTTCAACGTGCCGCTCGCCGTCTGGATCCTCGAAGGCTTCATGCGCGGGGTGCCGAAGGAAATCGACGAGACCGCCTATATCGACGGCTACAGCTTCCCGACCTTCTTCGTGAAGATCTTCATGCCGCTCATCGCCAGCGGAATCGGCGTCGCGGCCTTCTTCTGCTTCATGTTCTCCTGGGTGGAACTGCTGCTTTCGCGCACGCTGACCACCACCGACGCCAAGCCGATCGCCGCGACGATGACCCGGACCGTGTCCGCCTCGGGCATGGACTGGGGCGTGCTCGCCGCCGCGGGCGTCCTGACCATCGTGCCGGGGGCGCTCGTGATCTACTTCGTCCGCAACTACATCGCCAAGGGCTTTGCCCTGGGAAGGGTGTGACCATGACCGCTTCGCGCTGGACCACGATCTATCTCGTCATCGCGGCGATCATGCTGGGCATCCTCGCCATGCTCTACGCCGCCGTGCCGGTGAAGGATGGCGTCAAGGACTGGACCGGCCAGCTCATTCCCGGCTTCTGGATGGCCTGGACCTTCCCCGTCGCGCTGTTCTTCTGGTGCATCGCAAGCCTCCTGATCGTCATGACGCTCTTGGCCATCCGTTTCCCGGAGACCCCCCGCGTGGGCATCCTGCGGATCGAGACGACGCGCGGCGACCGGCTGTTCATCACCCTTCTGGGCTCGGCCTTCATCCACCTGGCCTGGCTCTACTTCGCGGGTCCCGACGCACTCTGGGGCGCGCTTCTTCTCTGCCTCGCCTATGCCGCAGCGGTCTTCCGCTGGGTCTAGGCAAGGGGCACTGACGACCCCGGATCGGGCCACCGGACCGGGCAAGACCAAGGCAAACGTCTCAAATCTGGGAGGATTCACATGAGACTTCGCACAACCGCAACCGCCATGGCCCTTGCGCTCATGGCCATGCAGGCCCCCGCCTGGGCCGACATGGAGGCGGCGAAAGCCTTCCTCGATGCCGAAATCGGCGATCTGTCGGTGCTGAGCCGCGCCGAGCAGGAAGCCGAGATGCAGTGGTTCATCGACGCCGCCAAGCCCTATGCGGGCATGGAGATCAAGGTGGTCTCGGAAACGATCACCACCCACGAATACGAATCCAAGGTGCTGGCCCCGGCCTTCACCGCCATCACCGGGATCAAGGTCACCCATGACCTGATCGGCGAAGGCGACGTGGTGGAAAAGCTGCAGACGCAGATGCAGTCGGGCGAGAACATCTATGACGCCTACATCAACGACTCGGATCTGATCGGCACCCACTGGCGCTATCAGCAGGCCCGCAACCTGACCGACTGGATGGCGGGCGAAGGCGCTGCGGTGACGAACCCGAATCTCGACCTGAACGATTTCATCGGGCTGAAGTTCACCACCGGCCCGGATGGCAAGGTCTACCAGCTGCCCGACCAGCAGTTCGCCAACCTCTACTGGTTCCGCTACGACTGGTTCACCGACCCCAAGACCATGGAGGACTTCAAGGCCAAATACGGCTATGACCTCGGCGTTCCGGTCAACTGGTCGGCCTACGAGGACATCGCCGAATTCTTCACCGGCCGCGACATGTCTTACATCGGCGGTCCGGCGACCGGCGTCTATGGCAACATGGACTACGGCAAGAAGGACCCCTCGCTCGGCTGGCGCTACACCGACGCCTGGATGTCGATGGCCGGCATGGGCGATGTGGGCGAGCCGAACGGCCTTCCGGTCGACGAATGGGGCATCCGCGTGGACGAGAACTCGCGTCCCGTCGGCTCCTGCGTGGCGCGCGGCGGTGCGACGAACGACGCGGCGGCAGTCTATGCCGTGACCAAGGCGATCGAGTGGTTGCAGAAATATTCGCCGCCGGAAGCGCAAGGCATGACCTTCGGCGAGGCCGGTCCGGTTCCGGCGCAGG
>JBKBVC010000153.1:0-5370 GCA_046289805.1 Tabrizicola sp. | reverse complement strand
CGTGTGATCGCCGCCGAGCGTCAGGGGAATCGTGCCATGGGCCAGCACCTCGCGGTAATGCGCGGTGATGATGTCAACCGACTTCTTGAGGTCGAAGGTGTTGATCGCCACGTCGCCCAGATCGGCCACCTGGAGATGCTCGAAGGGCGCCGCGCCGGTGGCCATGTTGTAGGGCCGGATCATGCGGCTTTCGTCGCGGATCTGCCGGGGACCCAGCCGGGTGCCGGGACGATTGCTGGTGCCATGATCCATCGGGATGCCGATGAAGGCCGCGTCCAGCCCCTTCGCGCTCGTCGCCGCCGGAAGGCGCATCATCGTCGCCGGTCCGCCGAAACGCGGCATCTCGTTGCCACCGAGGGGTTGGTTGAAACGGGTCATGGGTCGGGCCTTCCTTCCAGTTCGCGCCAACCTTGCGCAGAACGCCCGGAACGGCAAGGGACCCCGCCTCGCGCGCCTTCGGCTTCTCGTCGGCAGCGACCGGCAATGCCCGGCGCGGGTCGGGGTTCGTCCGAAGCGCGCGCAAGAGATTCGCCCGGTTCGCCATGGGATACCGCAGCGGATGGGCCCGGCCATCGGACCGGCAGGCCAACTTCCTGGCTGCTCCATGACGCCTGTCCGATACCGGGAAACGGGCAAGACTGCGGCATGGCGGTGAAATGCCCGCACCACCTGCCGCCGCCGAGGGCCCGTTCGGGTTCAGGACCGACAGCATGTCGTTTTCGGACCTCAAAGGTCGCCTAACCTTGCCCGGTTTCCCCCGGCTCTGGCACATAGGGGCAAACCAAATGCGGGAGTCCCTTCCATGAAAACCCATGTCAAGGCCCTTGTCGTCGGCGGCGGCGCAGTCGGCACCGGGATCGCCTATCACCTTGCGAAAGCCGGATGGGACACGATGCTGGTCGAACGCGACGAGCTGACCGCGGGGTCCACCTGGCACGCGGCGGGCCTTCTGCCCTTGTTCAACATGTCCTACGCCACGACCCACATCCACAAGTATTCGGTGGATTTCTACAAGGGGCTCGAGGCCGAGACGGGACTGAACCCGGGCTTCTACGTCGTCGGCAACCTGCGCATGGCGCAGACCCAGGCGCGGATGGACGAATACATGCTCTATTCCTCGGTGGCCGAGACCGCCGGGGTCTATCACGAATTCCTGACGCCGAAAGAGATCAAGGACCGCTGGCCGCTGGTCCGCACCGAGGACCTGGTCGGCGCGCTCTACCACCCGCAGGACGGCTACATCAACCCGGCCGACGTGACGCAAGCCATGGCCAAGGGCGCGCGGCAGCTGGGCGCGACCATCGAGCGGAAGATCCAGGTCGATGGCTACCGCTGGACGGGCAGCGAATGGATCGTCTCCTGCACCCGGCTCGAGGACAAGGGGGGCATGCTGATCCCCACCGACGACCGCTTCGACATCACCGCCGAACATGTCGTCACCGCCACCGGCAACCACGCCCAGCGCACCGCGCGGCTTTTGGGCATCAAGACCCCCGCGATCCCGGTCGAACACCAGTATATCGTGACCGAGCCCGACCCGGCGCTGGTCGAATGGCGCAAGTCGAACCCTCAGCACCCGGTCCTGCGCGACGCCGACGCCAAGTGGTACGTCCGCGAGGAACGCGGCGGCTGGATCCTTGGCCCCTACGAAAAGGGCGCCCCGGCGCGCTTCCAGTACGGCGTCCCGGACAGCTTCCGCGCCGACCTCTTCCCGCTCGACCTCGAACGGATCGAGGCGGAATACATGTCCTTCATCCACCGGATCCCGTCCTCGGAAACCGTGGGGCTGAAGGACGACTACAACGGGCCCATCTGCTATACGCCGGACGGCAACCCGCTGGTCGGCCCCGCGCCGGGTCTGCGCAACATGTGGCTGGCCGAGGGCTTCAGCTTCGGCATCACCGCCGCAGGCGGCACCGGCTACTACCTCGCCCAGCTGATGACGGAAGGCGAGGCCGAGATCGACATGGCCTCGCTTGACCCCAAACGCTTCGGCGGCTGGATGACGACCGAATATGCCTCCCGCAAGAACGAGGAGTGCTATGACCACGTCTTCATCCTGCACCACCCGGACGAGGAACGCGAAGCCTGCCGCCCGCTGCGCACCGCCCCCGCCTATGACCGGCAGAAGGAGATGGGCGCGCAGTTCGGCCAGGTGAACGGCTGGGAACGCCCGAACTACTACGGGCCCAAGGACGCCCCCGCCGACTTCGACCACAACGGCCGCAGCTTCCGCCGTGGCACCTGGTGGCCCTATGCGAAAGCGGAAGCGGAAGCCGTCCGCAACACCGTCGGCATCATCGACGCCTCGGCCTTCACCAAGCACCTGGTGCGCGGCCCGGGCGCGACGGCCTTCCTCGACCACTTCACCTGCAACAAGCTGCCGAACGTGGGCCGGATCAATCTGACCTATGCGCTCACCGACCACGGCACGACCCGCACCGAATACACCATCGTCCGGCTGAAGCAGGACGAATACTACCTGATCTCCGCCGGGGCCTGGACGGCCTATGACGCGGATTTCCTGCTGAAATCGGCCGAGGACTGGATGGCGCGGGGCGGCGGGCACATCGACATCCACGATGTGACAACGCAATGGGGGGTCTATGCGCTGGCCGGCCCTAACAGCCGCGCGCTTCTCAAGGAGATCGTCAAGGACGCCGACCCCGACACGGTCCTGGGCAACAAGCGCTTCCCCTGGCTCAGCTACCGCGACATCGAACTGGGCATGTGCCCGGTCCGCGCCGTCCGCGTGGCCTATACCGGAGAGCTTGGCTGGGAACTCCATTATCCCATCGAATTCGGCCGCTACCTCTGGGACCTGATCTGGTCGGTCGGCGAAAAGCACGGGCTCAAGGGCGTGGGCGCCCGGGCGCAGAACTGGCTGCGCCAGGAGAAGAGCTACCGTGCCTTCGGGTCCGAGCTTGGCCGCGACGCCACGCCCCTTGAAGGCGGGCTCGACCGCTTCGTGGACCTGTCCAAGGACTTCCGCGGCAAGGCGAAGATGCTGGAGACGGGCATCCGCTTCAAATGCGTCACCCTCCTGATCGACGGGCCGGACGACACCGACCCCTGGGGCAAGGAAGCCATCCTGCATGACGGCATCAAGGTCGGCCGCCTGACCTCGGGCGGCTATTCGGTGGCCTTCGGCAAGCAGATCGGCATGGGCTATGTCCATCCCGACCTCGCCAGCCCCGGACAGAAGCTGAAGGTCAGGATCCAGCTTCGGGAATGGGATGCCGTCGTGACCGAGGACAGCCCCTACGACCCGACCAACGCCCGCATCCGCGCGGACGGCTAGGCGACGCCTCCTCGAGCACTTCGTGCACTCGTCGCCCCCTGCGAGGGGCGCACGAAGTGCTCGACGAGGAAGCCCTTGAAGCGCCGACAGGGTTCCCCATCTCTTTGCAATGGCCGGCGAACACCGACGGGAACGCAGATTCCAGCGCCAGTTCGACGCGCTGGGGCGGTTGATTCCGCCTCTGCGCGGCCCGATGTCCACGCTGCGCCGCGACAGTTGGTTTCCGATCCGCTTCCCCCTGGCGCTTCTGCTGATCGCCGGTGGTCTGCTGTCCTTCCTGCCGTTTCTCGGACTCTGGATGCTGCCCCTCGGCCTGCTGCTGCTTGCCGTGGACCTGCCCGTGCTGCGCGGCCCGATCTCGGCGCTGGTGATCCGGGCACGGCACAAGGCTCGCCGTCTGGCCCGGCGCTGGCGCGCGCGACGGTGATCCGGCGTCGCACCGCTGTCACCTTCCTGTCGCATCCTCGTGCGAGAGGAAAAGCGATGTCTCGCCGCGAACGCCGGTTCAATCGGCAATTTCATGCACTTGAACGCATGGTGCCACAGCTGCGTGCGCCCCTTTCGCGACTGCGCCGGGACAGCTGGTTTCCGATCCGCTTTCCGCTCGCTGTCGTCCTGACCATCGGCGGCTGCCTCTGGTTCCTGCCGATCCTCGGCCTTTGGATGCTGCCCGCCGGGCTGCTGCTCCTGGCCATCGACCTGCCGCGCCTGCGCGGGCCCATCTCGGCCGTCATCATCCGCAGCCGCTGGTCGCTGCAACGCTGGTTCAGGCGACGGCGGCGACGCTAGTCCTCGTCCGACAGTTCCTGCTCAAGGAACCGCTCGAAGGCGTCGAGGTCCACGGGGTCGAACAAGCCGAACCCCCGCATCCAGACCGAGGCCTCGCGCATCGCCTCGGGCTCCAGCTTGCACCAGATCACCCGGCCCCGTTTCTCCCGGCTGATGAGACCCGCGTCCGACAAGACCGCCAAGTGCTTGGAGATGGCCGCGAGGCTCATCGCGAAGGGCGCGGCCACGTCGGTCACGGCCATGTCGTCCTCCAGAAGCATGGTCAGGATCGCCCGGCGGGTCGGGTCGGCAAGCGCGGCAAAGACGGCGTCCAGACGGTCGGTCATCCTTGGACTATTTCCGCGGGCCGCAGGATCGTCAACCGCGGGGTTGAATATGATTTCCGGGCCACAGCCGGCCCCAAGCACCCGAAGCAGTCAGCATAGTATAATCTTTTCAATGCCTTGGCATGGATTCTGCACGCTTGACTCTCCATGCCCCTCTCCGTAGAACCGCCGCGACTGCGAGGGGACATGGCCGATGGCGACCGAACCCGATCCCGACCGCCTGCGCGAGCTTGAAGCGCGGCTGTCGAAGGTGAAGGCGAAGGAAGCGCCGCCCAGGTCCGCCGCGGCCAAGGGTTTCTCGCAGGGCGAGATGGCCTGGAGGATGGTGATCGAGCTGGCGACCGGCATCATGCTGGGGTCCGCCATCGGTTACGGGCTCGACGTGCTGTTCGGCACGCTGCCGGTCCTCCTGGTGATCTTCTCGCTCTTCGGCTTCGCCGCGGGCATCAGGACGATGCTGGGCACGGCGAGGGAACTGGGACGGAAGGCCGAAAAGGCCGGCAAGGACGAAGGGAACTGACGATGGCGACGGAAGAACACGGCAGCGGGCTTCAGATCCACCCGATGGATCAGTTCGTCGTGAAGCCGTTGTTCGGCGACGGTCCCATCGAATGGTACACCCCCACCAACGTCACGCTCTGGATGGGCATTGCCGTTCTCGCGATGATCGCGCTTCTGGTCCTGTCCACCCGCCGCCGCGCCATCGTGCCCTCGCGCGGGCAGTCGGTGGCCGAACTGTTCTACGGCTTCATCCACAAGATGGTCGAGGATGTCGCGGGCCACGAAGGGCTCAAGTTCTTCCCCTACATCATGACGCTGTTCATGTTCGTCTTCCTGTCGAACATGCTGGGCCTGATCCCGATGTCCTTCACCACCACCTCGCACATCGCCGTCACGGCCGTGCTGGCGCTGCTGGTGTTCCTGACGGTCACCCTGGTCGGCCTCTACCGCAAG
>JBKBVC010000152.1:0-5413 GCA_046289805.1 Tabrizicola sp. | reverse complement strand
CGGTGATGTCGGATGACGAGCGGCGCAAGCTGGTGTCCACCGAACAGTCGCTGGGCATGGCGCCCGAGGCGCGGATGCCGTCCGGGCTCTCCGGGCTGGAGGTCTTCGGGGACGAAGAGAAGGACGAAAGCCCGGCCGCGGATTTCTCGGACGCCGACAGCTTCTTCAACCTGCCCGGCGGCCACCACGACGACGAGGACGAGGACGACGGCCGCCGTCGCTGATCCCTGGCCCGAAGCAGACCCACGACCCGGCCGTGCCCTGCGGCCGGGTTTTTCGCATCTGCCGGGCGGCTTTCCGTTCCCCGAAAGCAAAAAGCCCGCGACCGTCGCCGGTTGCGGGCTTCTTGCGAAATGGTGCCCAGAAGAGGACTCGAACCTCCACGCCTTGCGGCGCTGGTACCTGAAACCAGTGCGTCTACCAATTCCGCCATCTGGGCACTGACCGGCGATGTAACGGCGCGAAAAGGCAGAGTCAACGGCCCATCCGCGAAATTTCGCAAGGCCGCTTTGGCCTTGCCCGGACCGGATGCCGCCGTTATTGATCCGGCAGGATTCCGGCGCCTTTCCGGCGCTTCTGGAGGATTTCGCCTATGAGCAAGCTGGTCACGATCTTCGGCGGTTCGGGCTTTGTCGGACGCTACATCGCCCGGCGCATGGCCAAGGAAGGCTGGCGGGTGCGCGTCGCCGTCCGCCGCCCGAACGAGGCGCTGTTCGTCAAGCCCTACGGCGTGCCCGGCCAGGTCGAGCCGTTCGCCTGCAACATCCGCGACGACGCCTCCGTGCGCGCCATGATCCGCGGCGCGGATGCGGTGGTGAACTGTGTCGGCATCCTGAACAGCCTCGGCCGCAACACCTTCGACGCCGTCCAGGCCGAAGGCGCGGGCCGCGTTGCCCGCATCAGTGCCGAGGAAGGTGTGGCGCATCTGGTCCACATCTCGGCCATCGGCGCCGATGCCGGGACGGCCAGCGACTATGCCCGCACCAAGGCGGAAGGCGAGGCCGCCGTGCTCGCCGCTTTCCCGAATGCCGTGATCCTGCGCCCCTCGATCATCTTCGGCACCGAGGACCAGTTCTTCAACCGCTTCGCCGGGATGGCGCGCCTTGGCCCGATCCTGCCCGTAGTGGGTGCCGCGACGAAATTCCAGCCCGTCTATGTGGACGATGTCGCAAGGGCTGCGGTCGCGGGCGTCCTGGGCCAGGCCGCTCCCGGCATCTACGAGCTCGGCGGTCCCGAGGTCGAAACCTTCCGCGGCCTGATGCAGAGGATGCTGAAGGTCATCCAGCGTCGCCGCGCGGTGGTCGGGATCCCGTTCATCGTGGCCCGGATCATGGCCTTCGGCTTCGACATGGTGCAGGCGCTGACCCTGGGCCTGATCGAGAACAAGGTGCTGACCCGCGACCAGGTCCGCAACCTTGCCCGCGACAACGTCGTTGCGCCGGGGGCGAAGGGTCTGGCCGATCTCGGCATCACCCCGACGGCGATGGAGGCGGTGCTGCCCGAATACCTCTGGCGCTATCGCCCGGCGGGCCAGTTCGCCGCGATCAAGAACTCGGCCAAGAACCTGCGGAAGGCCTGATGCGCGCGGCGGCCCTCGCTGCGGCCGTTCTGGCCGGGCCGGGGGCGGCGCAGGACTTCGATGCCGTCGGCGCGCTGTTCGCCGAACGCTGCGTGATCTGCCATTCGGGCGAGGATGCGCCCCTGGGCCTGCGGCTCGACACGCTGGAGGGCGTGCTGGCCGGGAGCGAGAACGGCCCCGTCGTCCGTGCCGGCGATGCGGCCAGCCCGCTCCTGCAACGCCTGCGCGGCGAGGCCGAACCGCAGATGCCGCTCGACGGCCCGCCCTTCCTCGACCCCGAACAGATCGCGCTGGTGGAAGGCTGGGTCATGGCCGGGATGCCGGCAGGCAGCCTCGCCCCGGCCCCGGCCGCAGAACGAGGCCGCCCCGCGCCAGGCGAGCCGGTGCTCTGGCCGGACGTGCAGCCGATCCTGCTCAAGGCCTGCATCAAGTGCCATTCCGACAACTCCAAACTCGGCGCCCCGCCGGAAGGGCTTCGGCTGGACAGCCTGGCGCATGTGCTTGCCGGCGGCGACCGTCTGGCCGTCCTGCCGGGGAACCCCGATATGTCGGAACTCTGGCGCCGGATCACCGGCCTTGCCACGCCGCGTATGCCCTTCGACGGCCCGCCCTGGTTGCCGGAAGACGACATCCGCCTGATCCGCGACTGGATCGCCCAGGGCGCGCCGGACGACGAGGGCAGGCCCGCCCCGATCCCGGAAGGCGCCCGCATCCGCCTGCGCGGCGTGCTGACCGGCGCGGCCGAGATCGACGGTGCCGCCTTCGTGATCGATGGCGAAACGCGGGTGGACGATCGGCCGCGGATCGGCGATCAGGCAGAGATGCGGGGTGTGGTGCAGGCCGACGGCACCGTCCTCGCCGAGCGCTTCCGCGACAGGTAGGACAGGATGGACACCACGATCACCGCCGCCCTTCTGGGGCTTCTGGAGGGGCTGACCGAGTTTCTGCCCGTCTCCTCGACCGGGCATCTTCTGCTCGCCGGCCATTTCCTCGGCTTCGAAGCGAAGGGCCGCACCTTCGAGGTGGTGATCCAGCTGGGCGCGATCCTCGCCCTGTTCTCGGTCTATGCCGCGCTGATCGCCCGGCTCCTTCTGCGCGCCCGGCACGAGGACGCGGCGCGGCGGGCGCTGGTGTCTCTGTTGCTGGCCTTCCTGCCGGCGGTGGTGGTCGGGATTCTGGCGCATGACTTCATCAAGACGGTGCTGTTCGAAACACCCATGCTGATCGCCATCATGCTGATCCTGGGCGGCGCGGTGCTGGTGGTCATCGACCGCATCGCGCCCGCGCCGGTCCATCGGGATGCGCTGGCCCTGCCCTTCGGCAAGTCGCTGGCCATCGGCTTCTGCCAGTGCCTTGCCATGGTGCCCGGCGTGTCTCGGTCGGGGGCGACCATTGTCGGCGCGCTTCTGATGGGCGTGGAAAAGCGCGCGGCGGCCGAGTTCTCCTTTCTCCTGTCGCTGCCCACCATGGGGGCGGCCGTGGCCTACGACCTGTTCAAGAACCGCGACGTGCTGGATTTCGGCGCAGTCTGGGAAATCGCGGTCGGCTTCGCCGTGGCCTTCGTGACCGCCGTGATCGTGGTGCGCTGGCTGCTCGACTACATCGGCCGCCACGGCTATGCGCTGTTCGGCTGGTGGCGGATCCTCGTCGGCAGCGCCGCGCTGGTGGCGCTGCTTCTGGGCTACTGAAGCGCCGGGCCAGCCTTGCCGCCCCGGCGCAAGGGGCCTCAGCCCAGGCTCAGTCCCATCCGCAGCAACCGGTCCGGGTCCGCCGATTTCAGCCGCATCACCAGGAGATAGCCGACAATTCCCCCAGCGGGATCAGCGCCCCCACGGTCTGCACCACCGACCCGGCATGCGGGCTCTGGTGCGTGCCGTGGGTCGCGCCGAAGGCGGCCGGCAATAGCCCGTCGCGCCCGGCCACATAGGAATAGCGGGCGATGTGGTTGTGGAAGGCCGACAGCGCGGCAAACAGGCTCGACACCAGCGGAAGGCCCACCAGCATCGAGATCGTCGGGTTGGTGTGGGTCTCGGCAAGGATGAAGAAATGCGCCGTCGGATCTCCCAGCCCGCCCAGCGTCTCGAGCAGCTTGTCCGCCCCGGTGCCCGCGATCATCTGCCAGGTGGTGAAGACGAAGAACAGCCCGATCATCAGGATCGAGAGATAAGTCGCGCGCGGGATGGTGCGTTCGGGGTCGCGCGCCTCCTCGCCGTAGATCGTGGTCGCCTCGATCCCGATGAAGGACCCCAGGCAGAACAGGATCGCCGCTGTAGGCGAGCCCGAGGTCAACGCCGAGAAATCCAGGATGTTGACCGCAAGGCCGGTGCCCTCGGCCCCGCCCGCGCCCAGGATGACGAAATCCACGATCAGCACCCTGGCCGACAGGTCCACCAGCCGGTAGCCCGGGATGCCGACCAGGAGGATGGCGATCAGGCTGTAGATCCACCAGGGAAGCACCAAGCCGAACTGCCCGAACATCCCGGCCGCGATGCCTCCCAGAAGGCCGATCAGCCCAAGCTGCATCGTGTTGTAGGACACCAGCGCGATGACCGACACCGCGCGCCCCAGCCGCCGCCCAGGCCGCGCGCGGCTTAGGCATGGAAGGCGCCGGCATTGATGCCGTGCCGGCACATCGCCACATAGCCCGCGGCGAAAGCCCGCATCACCAGCGTCAGCAAGAGGAAGGTCAGCGGCACCCCGGTGCCGTTGCCCGGAAGAAAGGCCAGCGGCATGGCTCCCGCCATCCCGGTCAGAAGCGCCGCCGCCGAGATCACCATGAAGGTGACGGCCAGAAGCCCCAGCGAATTGCGTCGCAGCCGGTTCGGCCCGATTTCGGTGAATTCAGTCCTGGTCCATCCGTGTTGAACAGCCGCCCGGACTTCCGCCGGGTCGGGGTGGTGTTGGTCCTGCGGTCATTGACGCGCCGCCGTTACTTAACAGATCAACTATCATCCCCCAGATGTATAGCCCTGCGATAGGCCCGCTGGCCGTAAAGCAGCGCCGAGGCATTGTCCGACAGTCGCACCGAAACCACGCGCCCGACGATGATGTGATGCGTCTCCCACAAGAGCGCGGTGGCCAGCTGGCATTCGAAGGTCGCCGTGGCTCCGGCCAGGAGAGGCTGGCCCAGCGCGCCCGCTTCCCAGGTCACCCGATCGAAGCGTTCGGCCCGGTCGGTCACGCTGCGCCCGGCAAAGAGGTTGGCCAGGTCCTGCTGCGTCTCGGCCAGCAGGTTGGCGCAGAAGGCGCGGTTCTGCAGGATCGCCGCCGCTGCCGCAGACTGGCGGTTGATGCAGACCAGAAGCGACGGCATCTCGCCATCGGCCGAGACCGAGGTCAGCGAGGATACCGTCACCCCCGCCCGGCCGCCCTCGCCGTCGGTGGTGGCGACGGCAACGAAGGTGGCCGCGCGGCTCATCCCTTCCAGGAAGGCAGCGCGCAGGTCGGCGGTATCCGGCATCGGGTCACCCAAGATCGAAGAAGCGTTGCAGTTCCACGTCCGGAACCTTCCGGCGGAACTCGTCATGTTGTGCCTCGCCCGTGGCGGTGAAGCCATCCAAAAAAACGGCCGCCCAGCCAGTCGCGCGCGAAGCCCGAGCCGCGCAGCCGCGCGATCGCCTCGGGCATCGACCGGGCGAAGTGGCGCATCGGTTCCCGCGCATAGCCGGAGCCGATGACCTCGGGGTCGGGCTCGATCTGCCCGAGGATGCCGGCCACCCCGGTGGCAAGCGTCGCGGCGGTGGTCAGGAAGGGGTTGGTGTCGGCGCCCGGCAGGCGGTTCTCCACCCGTAGCGAACCGGCATCATGGCCGACCAGCCGGAAACAGGGGGTGCG
>JBKBVC010000151.1:0-5420 GCA_046289805.1 Tabrizicola sp. | reverse complement strand
CCGAGGCGGTCGCCAAGGCCGCGGCTCCGATGGCTGCGGTGGCGGAGGGCGTCTTCTTCACCCGCGACCTGGTCAACGAACCAGCCAACGTCCTGACCACGCATGACTTCGCCGCCCGCCTTGTGGCGATGCAGGAGATCGGTCTGGATGTCCAGATCCTCGAGGAAGAGGATCTGACAAAGCTGGGCATGTTCGCGCTCCTTGGTGTGGGGCAGGGGTCGGAAAGCCCGTCGAAGGTGGTGGTCATGCAGTGGCATGGCGGCAGGAAGGGCGAGGCTCCCTTCGCGCTGGTCGGCAAGGGCGTCGTCTTCGACACCGGCGGCATCTCGATCAAGCCGGCCGCCGGCATGGAGGAGATGACGATGGACATGGGCGGCGCGGGTGTCGTGGCGGGCGTCATGCGGACGCTGGCGCTGCGCAAGGCCAAGGCCAATGTCGTGGGCCTGGTGGGCCTGGTCGAGAACATGCCCGACGGTCGCGCGCAACGTCCCGGCGATGTCGTGAAGTCGATGAAGGGCGACACGATCGAGGTCATCAACACCGACGCCGAGGGCCGTCTCGTCCTGGCCGACGTGCTCTGGTATGCGCAGCAGCGGTTCCAGCCGTCCGGCATCATCGATCTGGCAACGCTGACGGGCGCGATCATCGTCGCCCTCGGCCACGAGAACGCGGGCGTCTTTTCCAACAACGACGAGCTGTGCAACGCCTTTCTCGCGGCCGCGAAGGCGGAAGGCGAGGGGGCCTGGCGCATGCCGATGGGCGAGGCCTACGATGCCAAGCTGAAATCGCGCATCGCCGACATGATGAACGTGGGCGGGCGTGACGGCGGCGCGATCACGGCGGCGCAGTTCCTGCAGCGCTTCGTCAAGCCCGAGGTGCCGTGGTGCCATCTCGACATTGCCGGGACCGCGCTGCTGAAATCCGACTCGACGCTGGCCCCGAAGGGCGCCAGCGGCTGGGGCGTCATGGCGCTTGATCGTCTGATCCGCGACCGGTTCGAGAAGTGAGGCTCCTCTTTCGCGTTCCGCATCGCTCTTCGCGGTGCGGTGCCGCCGCGAGGAGAAGTCGCAGAAGCACGACGAGCAGACCCGAATGGGCACGGTGATGTTCTTCCACCTGATGCAGTCGTCCCCGGCCGAGACGCTTGCCGTCAATGCCCCGCGCGCATTGACGCAGGGCTGGCGGGTGATGGTGCGCGGGACCGACCCGGCAGCTCTGGAGCGTCTGGACGCAGCCCTGTGGTTGAAGGGCGGCGACGAAAGCTTTCTGCCGCATGGGCTGGAGGGCGGCCCTCACGATGCCGACCAGCCGGTGTTGCTGGGTCTGGGTGCGCCGGTAAACGGGGCCAGGGTGCTGGCTCTGGTGGATGGCGCGGCGGCGACGGACGCCGAGATCGCGGCGATGGAGCGGGTCTGGGTCCTGTTCGACGGCAATGACGAGGTCCGGTTGCAGGCCGCGCGCCTGCAATGGAAGGCCGTGGTCGCCGCCGGCCATGCCGCACAATACTGGTCCGAGGAGGCCGGTCGGTGGGAGAAGAAGTCCGAAAGCCCGGCACGATAAGGTTGCGGACCGTCAGCCCTTGCGCAGAAGCCGGGCCAGGTCGGGGGCGAAATAGGTCAGGATCCCGTCGCAGCCCGCGCGCTTGAACGCCATCAGGCTCTCGACCATCGCCTTTTCGCCGTCGATCCAGCCGTTCTGCGCCGCGGCCCGGATCATCGCGTATTCGCCCGAGACCTGATAGGCGAAGGTCGGGGCGCCGAAGGTGTCCTTCACCCGGGCACAGATGTCGAGATAGGGCATCCCCGGCTTCACCATCACCATGTCGGCACCTTCCGCCAGGTCGCGGGCGACCAGGCGCAGCGCCTCGTCCCGGTTGGCAGGGTTCATCTGGTAGGTCTTCTTGTCGCCCTTGAGCGCACCCGAAGCCCCCACCGCATCGCGGAACGGCCCGTAGAACGCCGAGGCATATTTGGCCGCATAGCTGAGGATCGCAACGTCCTTGTGCCCCGCCGCCTCCAGCGCCGACCGCATCGCGCCGATCCGGCCGTCCATCATGTCGGACGGACCCAGGATGTCGGCCCCCGCCTCGGCCTGCGCCAAGGCCATGCGCACCAGCGCCTCGACCGTCTCGTCGTTCAGGATGATCCCGTCCGCGACCAGGCCGTCGTGCCCATGTGCGTTGTAGGGGTCGAGCGCGACATCGGTCATCACCGCGATCTCCGGCACCTGCGCCTTGATCGCCCGGATCGCCCGGTTGGTCAGGTTCTCCGGGTTCCAGGCCTCTTCGCAGCCGGGGGTCTTCACCCTCGGATCGGTGTAGGGAAAGAGGCAGATCGCCGGGATTCCCAGATCGCAGGCCATCGCTGCGGCCTCCACGATCAGGTCCAGCGACAGCCGCTCCACACCCGGCATCGAAGCGACAGGCTGGCGCTGGTTCACCCCGTCGCAAAGGAATACCGGCCAGATCAGGTCATCTGCCGTCAGAACGTTTTCCTGTGTCAGGGCCCGCAAGGCCGGCGTCCGGCGCAGACGGCGGAACCGTGTCATCGGATAGGTCGCCTGGACAGGCTGCATGGCTGGCTCCTTCATCTGCGGCACGGCAGGGACTTGCGGCTTGCCCTTCTGCCTGCCATGGAAAGGAAGCGGCCTCAAGTCGCCACTTGGGCGCCGCGGGTTCGGCTGGGGAGAGCGTACAGAGTGGACGTCTTCGAAACGGCACTGGAAGTGATCGACCTCCGGTCGTTCTCGAACCTCTGGTACTGGATCATGCTGGCCGTCCTGTGGTCCTCAGTCAGCCACTGGTCTCTGGGAGTGCCGCACGACATGGTCCAGCGCGCCCGGCGCGAGGGCGGCCAGGCCCTGGGCGACGTCGAGGACCTGGTGCGGATCAACACCAACCGGATCCTGAGCATAATGGACGGCGGGGCAATGATCGTGGTCGGGCTCGTGACCTTCTGGCTGTCCACGCTGCTTGTTCTCGGTTTCTACTATGGCGTCGAGTTCGCGCAGGCGCTGGTGCTCCTTCTGGGGCCTTTGTCGCTGATTTTCTGGGTCAGCGTGCGCGAGTCCCGCCGCATCGCCGCCGGCGCGAACACCGGTGATGCCCTGCTGCGCCGGCTGACGGTGCACCGTCGGGTCTTGCAGGTCATCGGGATGATCTCTATCGCGGTGACAGCCTTCTACGGAACCTGGCAGAACATCCGGGTTTCCATCCTCTATTGACCCACCGTCCGGAACCGATGGCAGCCGAACGCATCCTGATGGGCGGAGCGCCCGAGGGCTTCGACGCCCGGATACTGGTCCGTGAACTGTCGCGCGGCCGGCCCGTGATCCATGTCGCGCGCGACGACAAGCGGGCCGAGGCGATGCGGGCCGCGCTGGCGGTCCTGGCGCCCGAGGTCGCGGTCCTGGATTTCCCGGCCTGGGATTGTCTGCCCTATGACCGCGTCAGCCCGAACCCGGAAATCAGCGCGCGGCGGATGGCGACGCTGGCGGCGTTGGCGGACGGCTTGCCGGGATCCTTCGTGCTGCTGACCACGCTGAACGCGGCCACCCAGAAGATCCCGACACGCGATGTGGTGCGGGCGGCGTCTTTCCGGGCCGTGGTCGGCGAGCGGGTGGACGAAACACGGCTGAAGGGTTTTCTCACCCGGATGGGCTTCACCCCCGTCTCCACCGTGGCAGAACCGGGCGACTATGCCTTGCGCGGCGGGATCGTGGACATCTTCCCGCCGGGGCGCGGCGGGCCGATCCGGCTGGATTTCTTCGGCGACGTGCTCGACGGCGCGCGGCGGTTCGACCCCGAAACGCAGCGGACGACCGAAAAGCTGAAGAAGGTCGAGTTTTCAGCCGTTTCCGAGGTGATCCTCGATGAGTCGGCGATCGCGCGGTTCCGGCAGAACTACCGGATTGCCTTTGGCGCGGCGGGCACCGACGATCCCCTCTACGAAGCCATCAGTGCCGGCCGGAAACACCAGGGGATGGAGCACTGGCTGCCCTTCTTCCACGAACGGCTGGAGACGATCTTCGACTATCTTCCGGACGCCTCGGTGGTGCTGGACGACCAGGTGACGCCTGCCCGGCTCGCACGCTGGGAAGGGATCGAGGATAGCTACGACGCCCGGCATGAGGCGATGGGGGTCAAGGGTCGGATCGACACGGTCTACAAGCCGGTCCCCGCCGGGGAGCTCTATCTGGACGATGCGGCCTGGGAGGCGGCATTGTCCAGCTTTCGGGTGGTGCAGCTGTCACCCTTGCCGCAGTCGCCCGGCCCCGGCGTTCTGGACGCCGGCGCGCGCGCCGGGCGGAACTTCGCGCCAGAGAGGCAACAGGAAAAGATCAACCTTTTCGCTGCCTTGGCGGATCACATTCAGACATTGGCCAAGACCGGCCAGGTCGTCATCGCGTCGTGGTCAGAGGGCGCGCGCGATCGGCTGAAGGGGCTTCTGGCCGACAACGGCCTGACCGGTGCACAAGAGATCGCCGATTTCCGCAAGGTGCCCGAGGGCAAGGGGGGCCTTTTCCTCGTGGTCTGGCCTCTGGAGGCGGGTTTCGTCGCGCCGGGGATGGCGGTCATCTCGGAACAGGACGTGCTGGGCGAAAGGCTGACGGCCAAGCCGCGGCGCAGGCGCAAGGCCGACAATTTCCTGCGTGAGGTCGATACGCTGTCCCCTGGCGATCTGGTGGTGCATGTCGAACACGGCGTCGGGCGCTATCTCGGGATCGAGACCATCACCGCGCTCGGCGCCCCGCATGCCTGTGTCATGCTGGAATATGCCGACAACGCGAAGCTCTACCTGCCGGTCGAGAACATCGAGCTGCTCAGCCGCTATGGCCATGAGGATGGGCTTCTCGACCGTCTCGGCGGCGGCGCCTGGCAGGCGAAGAAGGCCAGGCTGAAAGAGCGGATCAAGGAGATCGCCGACCGCCTGATGCGGGTCGCGGCGGAACGTGCCCTGCGCCACGCGCCGATCCTCGAGGCACCCCATTCTCTCTGGGAGGCCTTCGCGGCCCGCTTCCCCTATCAGGAGACCGACGACCAGCTGGCGGCAATTGCCGATGTGGTGGCGGACCTCGAGAAGGGCAGTCCCATGGACCGGCTGATCGTGGGCGACGTGGGCTTTGGCAAGACCGAGGTCGCCATGCGCGCGGCCTTCGTCGCGGCCACGTCCGGGATGCAGGTCGCGGTGATCTGCCCGACGACGCTCCTGGCGCGCCAGCATTACCGCAGCTTTGCCGAGCGGTTCCGGGGATTTCCGATATCTGTCAGACCCTTGTCACGCTTTGTTCCAGCGAAGGAGGCCAATGCGACGCGGGCAGCGATGGCGGATGGTTCGGTGGACATCGTGGTCGGCACTCATGCGCTTCTGGCCAAGGGGGTGACGTTCAAGAAGCTCGGCCTGCTGATTATCGACGAAGAG
>JBKBVC010000150.1:0-5444 GCA_046289805.1 Tabrizicola sp. | reverse complement strand
CTTCGTTATAGGCTGGCCAGTTCCGGGTCTTGTAGGTCGGCGGTGTCGGTTTGCTCATGCAGCCCAGCTACCACGCTGGATTCACGAGATGAATCCCTCAAGCGATTTGTGCAACAGAGTCGAAGAGATCGGCCCGGTTACCGCCGACGGAGCCTGCGACACCCGCAGGTGCCACGATGCTTTGGCTGACCGCGGTGCCGCCGCGTTCGGGCACTCTCTCGAACCGGTGGCGCTCGTGCCCTCACTCCCGCCCCGCAGGAACAGCAAGCCTTCGCAGACCGTCACCGCCGGTGCCGCCACGCGAAACGAGACCCTGCGGGCCTCCAGATGCCTCGGTCGGGCCTTGTCGCGACGATGGAGCGGATACCACCGCCGGAGCCGTGTCGAGACGAAGATGCACTGTGTGAAGCTGCCGGGACCGCGCCTCATGGCACGGGACTTCGGCCGCAAGGTCGCCGAGCTTCAGGTCCGTATCGCCGTCCCGAACCGACAGGCCGCGCGCGGCATATCCGTAACGGAAGCTGTGGGATTAGTCCGTCCGGGGAAAGGGGAAGCTCGGCGTTCCGCCGACCTGTGCAACAGAGCCTCGCAAGACCATAGGGCCAGCTTGCGGCGGGCATCGGCGAGGCGGTCGAACATCGCCTCGTTCAGGCATGCGCTGCGCGGGTTGCCGTAGAAGGACTCGACGATGGCCCCTGGGTCGGCTTTCCGCGCGCGATGTGGTGTAAGTCGATCTTGCAGTCCTCAGCGAAGTCAGGATGGCGTTCGAGGTGAACTCGGTGCGATTGTCGCTGACCACCATAATTGGCTCGTGTCGGCGATCGGGGCGAGGCAATCCTGCGTGCAGTCATCCACCATCTTCAGAACCCTTACACGGCAACCGTCCGTCAGCTGTTCGGACGCGAGGTCGAGCGACCAGCACCGGTTCGGCATCAGCGGGAGCGCCATCGGCGCCCGTGTGCCGATGGCCCGCTTGCGCCCGCCGCGACACCGGACGTGCGGCCGCTCCTCGCGGTAGATCCGGAACAGGCGCTTGTGGTTCACCTCTTGGCCCTCGCGGCGCATGCGCACCAGCTCGATCAGCCGCTCGCTCATCCCGTGACCCGCCACCAGATGCGCGCCTGCTTGCCGCTTCGCGGCGGGCGCCACCTTCTGACCATGAGATCCGCCGGCGCCGCATTGTCGAGAAGCGCGTCGAACAGCAGCCGCCTCAGACGGGCGTTTTCGTCCTCACCGGATCGGGCGACGGGGCAACGTCGGGATCTTCCGGCCCCCGCGCGGCTTGCGCGTCCGGGCGTAGTTCAGCCGCCCAAGGTCCGCTCGAGCAGCGCAAGCCAGTTCCGGTGGCAGATCTTCTCGATCAGCGGCTCGCCGAAGCCATGCGCGCGCATCGCCTCGACGAACCGGGGCAGGCCCGCGACATCGCCCAGAACGTCCGGGATCTCGGCCCCGTCGAAATCCGATCCCAGGCCCACATGATCCTCGCCCAGCCGCGCGATCAGATGGTCGAGGTGGCGCAGCAGCGGATCCCAGCCGCAGCCGGTATCGCGCCGGCCATCTGCGTTCAGGAAGCCCACCGCATAGTTCAGCCCCACCATGCCGCGGCTTTCGCGGATCATGTCGAGCTGCCGGTCGGTCAGGTTCCGCGACGAGGGGCAGAGCGCATGGGCGTTGGAATGGGTCGCCACCAGCGGCGCATCCGACAGCGCGGCCACATCGTCAAAGCCCGCCGCGTTCATGTGGCTGAGGTCGATCATGATCTTCAACCGGTTGCATTCCCTGACCAGGCGCTTGCCGGCCTCGGTCAGACCCGGTCCGGTGTCGGGCGAGGCGGGAAAGGCGAAGGGCACGCCATGGCCGAAGATCGTCGGGCGGCTCCAGACCGGGCCCAGCGACCGCAGGCCCATGGCGTGGAAGGCATGCAGGTTGTCGAGTCCCTCGTCAATCGCCTCGGCGCCTTCCATGTGCATGATGCCGGCGATGACGCCCTGATCCATCGCCGCGCGGACCTCGGCGGCGCTGCGGCAGACCCGGAAGGCACCGTCCGAGGACCGTTCCATCCACAGAAGCAGCGCGGCGGCCGCGAAGGCCGGGGGCAGACCGGCCTCGGCCCCGATCAGCTCGGGCAGAGGCAGGCGGTAGGGCGGCGTCTGCATCTGCGCCATGAGGTCGGGGTCGTCATGATCGACGGGCGAGGGCAGGTAGATGGCGAAGAAGCCGCCAGCAAAACCGCCCGCCTGCATGCGCGGCAGGTCGAGATGCCCCTTGCCCTGGCCGGTCAGCCAGATCGCCTCGCGCGAGGCGGGGTCGTGCAACAGGCGCAGGAGGAGGTCGTTGTGGCCGTCGAAGATGGGGGTCATGGGTCGGGCTTCCGTTGGGCCATGCGCGGCGGGTCAGCTCAGCATCCGGTCGGCGGAGGCCGCGAACAGGCTGCGGGCATAGTCGGTCTGCATCCGTCCGGCGGCAAGATCGGCATGGGCGATCTCTTCAACCGCGCGGCCGTGCTGCATCACCAGGATCCGGTCGCACATGTGGTCGATCACCGCAAGGTCGTGGCTGACCATCAGGAAGGTCAGGCCGCGTTCCTCGCGCAGGCGGGACAGAAGGTTCAGCACCTCGGCTTGCACGCTGGCATCCAGCGCGCTGGTCGGTTCGTCCAGCAGCAGGATCTCGGGGTTCAGCATCAGCGCGCGGGCGATTGCAACGCGCTGGCGCTGGCCACCCGAAAGCTGATGCGGATAGCGAAAGCGGAAGGCGGCGGGCAGGCCCACGTCCTGAAGCGCGCGCACGACCCGCGCGTCGGTGTCCCCGATCCCGTGGATCGCCAGCGGCTCCGAAAGCGTGCGGTCGATGGTGTGGCGGGGATGCAGGCTGGCATAAGGATCCTGGAACACCATCTGCACCCGGGTCGAGAAGTCCTTGCCGCGCCGGGCGGTCAGAGGGGCGCCGCCCAGGCGGATCGTGCCGCCGCTGATCGGGGCAAGCCCGCAGATCGCCCGCAGGATGGTGGATTTGCCCGAGCCGCTTTCGCCGACAAGGCCGAAGCTCTCGCGCCGGGCGACGGCAAGGCTGACGCCCTGCACGGCCCGCACCTCGCGGCCCTTGGCCGCGAAGGTGACGTCGAGCCTGTCGATCTCGATGGCGGGGCGGTCAGTCATCGGCCCAGTCCCCCGATCGGTCCAGCACAGGCAGCGGCCCGCGTGCCCCGCCGATGCGCGGCAGGCAGTTCAACAGGCCACGGGTATAGGGATGCCTTGCCGCCATCAGTTCGCGCGCGGGCAGTTCCTCGACGATCCGGCCGCGATACATCACCAGCACCCGGTCGCAGAACCGCGCCACCAGCCGCAGGTCGTGGCTGACGAAGATCAGCCCCATGCCCCGGTCGCGGACCAGCCTGTCGAGGATCTGCAACACCTCGGCCTGGACCGTCACGTCCAGCGCCGAGGTCGGTTCGTCCGCGATCAGCAGGTCGGGTTCGGGGATCAGCATCATCGCGATCATCACCCGCTGGCCCATGCCGCCCGACAATTCGTGCGGATAGGCCTGCATCACGCGCTCGGGGTCGCGGATCTGCACCGCCTCCAGCGCCGCCAGCGCCTCGCGCACGGCCTCGGCCCGGCCCAGACGGTCGCGCCGCCGCAGGCCTTCGGTCAACTGCTCGCCCACCCGCATCACCGGGTTCAGCGAGAATTTCGGATCCTGCATCACCATGGCGATGCGCCGGCCGCGCAGCGCCCGCATCTCGGTTTCCGGGATGCGGATCAGGTCCTGGCCGTCGAACACCATCCGGTCGGCCTCGATCCGCCCCGGCGGCCGGATCAGGCGCAGCACCGACCGGCCGGTCATCGTCTTGCCCGAGCCGCTTTCGCCGACGATGCCCAGCCGCTCGCGCCCCAGCGAGAAGGACACGCCCCGCACCGCCTGGACCGGGCCGGTCTCGGTGTCGAAGGTCACCCGCAGGTTTTCCACTGTCAGCAGGCTCATCGGCCGGCACTCCTCGGGTCCAGGACGTCGCGCAACCCGTCGCCCAGCAGGTTGAAGCCCAGCGAGACGATGAAGATCGCCAGTCCCGGCATGGTGGCGACCCACCACTGGTCGAACAGGAACTTGCGCCCGGACGAGATCATCAGGCCCCATTCCGGCAGGGGCGGCTGGGCGCCAAGACCGAGAAAACCCAGGCCCGCTGCGATCAGGATGACACCGGCCATGTCCAGCGTGACCCGGATGATGACGGAAGGCAGGCACATGGGCATCACATGGCCCCAGATGATGCGCGAGGCCCCCGCGCCCTGCAGGCGCACTGCGGCGATGTAGTCCGAGCTGCGCACCGTCAGCGTCTCGGCCCGGGCGACGCGGGCATAGGGCGGCCAGGCGGTGAGCGCGATGGCCAGCACCGCGTTGAAGATGCCGGGGCCCAGCACGGCGACCAGCGCCAGCGCAAGGATCAGCCGGGGGAAGGCCATGAAGATGTCGGTGATCCGCATCAGCAGGGTGTCGAGCCAGCCGCCGGCATAACCGGCAACCGTGCCGATCAGGAGGCCCAGCACCGGTGCGGTCAGCGCCACCAGCGCCACGATGTACAGCGTGATCCGCGCGCCGTGGACGATGCGGCTCCAGATGTCGCGGCCGAAATCGTCGGTGCCCAGCCAGTGGCCCGGCGTTCCCGGCGGCAAGAGCCGTTGGCCGAGGTTCTGTGCGATCGGGTCATGCGTGGCAAAGACGGGTGCGAAGGCCGCCAGCACCAGCAGCGCGACCACGATGACCAGTCCCGTCATCGCCAGCGGATTGCGCCGCAGCCGCAGCCAGGACAGCCAGGCCTGTCCCAGCCGGGCCTGCGCGCGCGATTTCGGATCGGGATCGGCCAGCCATCTGGTCAGCGCCGTCATGCCCGCGCCCTCGGATCGACCAGCCGGTAGAGGATGTCGCTGAGCATGTTCAGCGTCACGAACACGACACCCACCACCACCGTTCCGCCCAGCACTGCCGGCATGTCGGCGGTGAACAGCGCATCCGTGATGTAGCTGCCCAGCCCCGGCCAGGCGAAGATTGTCTCGGTCAGGACCGATCCCTCCAGCAGATAGGCATAGGACAGGGCGATCACCGTGATGAGCGGGACCATGACGTTGCGCATCGCATGCACCCAGATCACCCGCCATTCCGGCATGCCCTTCACCCTCGCGGTGGTGATGTATTCCTGCCCCAGCTCGTTCATCATGAAGCTGCGGGTCATCCGGCTGATGTAGGCCATCGAGACATAGCCGAGGATCCCCGCCGGCAGCACGATATGCGACAGCGCATTGGCAAAGACGTCCCAGGCGCCGTTCAGCGCGGTGTCGATCAGGATGGTGCCGGTATATTGGGTCAGGCTGAAGTCCAGCGTCATCTGATGCACCGGATCCAGCCGACCCGGCCCGCCGACCCAACCCAGGTGGCCGTAAAAGACC
>JBKBVC010000149.1:0-5445 GCA_046289805.1 Tabrizicola sp. | reverse complement strand
AACATCCGGTCGGGTGTATCTGTCAGGCCGGGCGTCAGGGTCCGCCGGGTGAAACCTCTCACCGACGCGACGGACCGGGATGACACCCGAACTGCGGACCCGCGCTGCGGGCCGAAACCGGAGACTGAACATGCGTTCCTTCATCCTTCCTGCCACCCTTGTCCTGATGACCGCCATCGGCTCGGCCGCGATCGCGGCGCCGACGACGACCGTGGGCATGGTCAAGAGCTTCGACGCCAGGACCATGACCCTGACGCTGGACAACGGGGTCAGCTACGTCCTGCCCAAGGGGTTCAAGGATCCCGGCCTGAAGGCGGGCGAGAAGGTGTCGGTGATCTGGGACATGAAGGGCGCGGTGCACGAGGCGAGCGCCGTGACCATCGAGAAATCGTGACCGTTCCTCCGGGAAGGAACGGGGAACGGGGGCCGCCCGGCCCCCGTTTTCGGTCAGAGCCGCATCCGGTAGCGGATGTGCCCGTCATCGGCGCAGAAGCTGTCGTAGAGCCTGCGCGCCGTGGTATTGCCGATCTCGGTCAGCCAGTAGAGCCGTTGCCAGCCCCGCGCCCGGCCGATGGCGATGAGATCCTCGATCAGGGCACGGCCAAGCCCCTGTCCGCGCGCCTGGGGAGCGACGAAGAGGTCTTCCAGATAGCCGTCGTCGCCCATCACCCAGGTCGAGGGGTGGTGCTGGTGGATGGCAAAGCCCTGAGGCGTGCCGTCGAGGCAGGCCAGCCGCGCGGTCAGGGGGTTGCCCGCGTCCATCAGCCGCGCCCAGGTGAAGGCCGTCACCCCATCCGGCAGGGTGAGGTTGTAGCCTTCGGTGAACCCCTGCCAGAGGCGCAGAAAATCCCCTTCATCCGAAGGGGTTGCATCGCGTATTTCAACCATCACGCGAGGCGCGCCAGGATCCGGGCCCAGGCGCGGATGCCCTTGTGGAAGGATTCCACATCGTATTTCTCGTTCGGGCTGTGGATGTTGTCGTCATCCTTGCCGAAGCCGATCAGCATCGCGTCCATCCCGAGGATGGTCTTGAAATAGCCCGCGACCGGGATCGACCCGCCCGAGCCGATGAAGGCGGCGGGCTTGCCCCATTCCTCGGTCAGCGCGGCGCGGGCGGATTCGAAGGCGGGGTCGGAGATTTCCATCACGCTCGCAGGCGCACCATCGCTGCCGCCGTGCCAGAGGATCTCGCAATCGGCGGGCATCTGTCCTTCCGCCCAGGCCTTGAAGGCGGCGATGATCTTCTCGGGGTCCTGGCGCGAGACGAGGCGGAACGAGACCTTGGCATGGGCCTCCGACGGCAGGACCGTCTTGAACCCCGCCCCGGTATAGCCGCCCCACATGCCGTTCACCTCGGCCGTGGGACGCGACCAGATGCGCTCCAGCGGCGTGCGGTCCTGTTCGCCGGCCGGGACGGAAAGCCCGACCTCGCCCAGATAGGCGGCATGGTCGAAGGCCAGCGCCTGCCATTGGCTCCGCAGCGCGTCGGGAAGTTCGTCCACGTCGTCGTAGAAACCGGGCACCTGCACCCGGCCCTGCGAATCGTGCAGGTTCGCCAGAAGCCGCGCCATCAGGTGCAGCGGGTTCTGCGCCAGCCCGCCATACATGCCGGAATGCAGGTCGCGGTTCGCCGCGCGGATGGTGAATTCCGCCTTGCACAGGCCGCGCAGCATGGTGGTGATCGCCGGGGTATGTTCGTCGTAAAGCCCGGTGTCGCAGATCAGCGCGAGGTCGCAGGACAGCTCGTCCCGGTGCTGTTCGAGGAAGGGGATGAGCGAGGGCGAGCCCGATTCCTCCTCGCCTTCCAGGAAGATCGTCAGCTTGCCCGGCAGGGACCCGTGCACGTCCTTCCAGGCGCGGCAGGCCTCGATGAAGGTCATGAGCTGCCCCTTGTCGTCCGAGGCGCCGCGGGCGCGGATCACGCGACCTTTCGGCGTGTCCTGCACCTCGGGGTCGAAGGGTGGACGGTGCCAGAGCTCAAGCGGATCAACGGGTTGCACGTCGTAGTGGCCGTAGAAGAGAAGGTGCCGGCGCCCCTCGCCGCCATGGGCCACGACCATCGGGTGGCCGGGGGTCGCGGCGGCGCGGGCGTCGAAGCCGAGCGAGGACAGGTCGGCGGCCAGATGTTCGGCCGCGCGGGCGCAGTCGGCCTTGTAGGCCGGGTCGGTCGAGATCGAGGGGATGCGCAGAAGGGTCATCAGCCGGTCGAGCGACTGCGGCAGGGTTTCGTCGATGCGGGCAAGGACGGCGTCCAGCGACGGGGTGGTCATTTCACTCTCCGGGATGTGATCGGATGCCAGCCTAGCAGGCGGCTTGGCACTGTCCAGAGCGGGCGGGCTGCGCTAAGAGGGGCTGGAACGAAGGGGGTGACAATTCGCCGTCTGGCGCCCGCGCGCCGATTGACCGACATCAAGGCACCCCTGCGGCGGATGGGACAGAACCGTCGCACAAGGAACCGGAACGCATGACCAGATATACAGACGCGATCGACGCCAGCCTGCAACGCCTGCACGACGAGGGGCGCTATCGCACCTTCATCGACATCGCGCGCGCCAAGGGCCAGTTTCCCCATGCGGTCTGGACCCGCCCGGACGGGACGCAGAAGGACATCACGGTCTGGTGCGGCAACGATTACCTCGGCATGGGCCAGCACCCCGAGGTGCTGGCGGCGATGCACGCGGCGCTGGAGGCCACCGGCGCGGGGTCGGGCGGCACGCGCAACATCAGCGGCACGACCGTCTGGCACAAGGCGCTGGAAGCCGAGCTGGCCGATCTGCATGGCAAGGAGGCCGCGCTGGTCTTTACCAGCGCCTACATCGCCAACGATGCGACGCTTTCGACGCTGCGGACGATCTTTCCGGGGCTGATCATCTATTCCGACGCGCTGAACCATGCCTCGATGATCGAGGGCGTGCGGCGCGGCGGCGGGGCGAAGCGGATCTTCCGGCACAATGACGTGGCGCATCTGCGCGAATTGCTGGCGGCGGACGACCCGGCGGCGCCGAAGCTGATCGCCTTCGAATCGATCTATTCGATGGACGGCGACTTCGGCCCGATCCGGGACATCTGCGACCTGGCTCAGGAATTCGACGCGCTGACCTACCTGGACGAGGTCCATGCCGTCGGCATGTACGGCCCGCGCGGGGCCGGGGTGGCCGAGCGTGACGGCCAGATGGGCCGGGTGGACATCATCAACGGCACGCTGGCCAAGGCCTATGGCGTGTTCGGCGGCTATATCGCCGCCTCGGCGCGGATGGTGGATGCGATCCGGTCCTATGCGCCGGGCTTCATCTTCACCACCAGCCTGCCGCCGGCGGTGGCGGCGGGGGCGGCGGCCTCGGTCCGGTTCCTGAAGGGCGAGGGCGGGGTTGCCTTGCGGGCGCAGCATCAGACCCAGGCCCGCATCCTGAAGACCCGGCTGAAGGCGTTGGGCCTGCCGATCATCGACCATGGCAGCCATATCGTCCCGGTCCATGTCGGCAACCCGGTGCATTGCAAGATGCTGTCGGACCTGCTGCTGGAGGACCACGGCATCTACGTCCAGCCCATCAATTTCCCCACCGTCCCGCGAGGCACCGAGCGGCTGCGCTTCACCCCCTCGCCGGTGCATGGTCCGGACGAGATCGACAGGCTGGTCGGCGCGATGGACAGGCTTTGGGCGCATTGTGCGCTGAATCGCGCCGAGGCGGTTGCCTGACCCGTTTGCCCCGTGGAAAAGGCCTTGTCCTGTGCTAAGGATTGCCCAATAGAACAAGGCAGTGAGTCGCTGGGGAAGGCGATCACGCAGAGTGGTGCACCGAAGGGGACAGGGCGCGCATGATCGGTTGGAGGGCCAAACCTTCAACAACCGAAGAGGTCAAGCCAAAGGGCTTTGACGACTTCGAGTTGCGTCTGGGCGACCTGATGCGCGGCGAACGGGCAACGCTGGGCAAGTCGCTTCTCGACGTGCAGCGCGAGCTCAAGATCAAGGCAACCTACATCGCCGCCATCGAGAACGCCGATCTGTCGGCCTTCGAGACCCCCGGTTTCGTGGCGGGATATGTCCGGTCCTACGCCCGCTATCTGGCGATGGACCCGGAATGGGCCTTCGAGCGGTTCTGCGCCGAGGCCGGTTATTCCGTGTCGCATGGCCTGTCTGCCGCCGCTGCGCCGCAGCAGATCGTCAAGGCCCGCGCGCGGCGCGAGGTTGCCGATCCGCTGGGCGATCCCAACGCCAGTTTCATTCCGCGCGGCGAGGCGATCTGGAGCCGGATCGAACCCGGTGCGGTCGGGTCCATCGCGTTCCTGGTCGTGCTGATCGGCGCCATCGGCTATGGTGGCTGGTCGGTGCTGCAGGAAGTCCAGCGCGTTCAGCTTGCCCCCGTGGATCAGGCGCCGACGGTGGTGGCCCAGATCGACCCGCTTTCGGATGCCGGCACGGCTGCGCCGCAGATGGTGGCCAGCCGTCCGGCCGAAACCGCCGCGCAGGCGGTGGCCAGTGCCGAAGGCGCCGCCGCCCGGGACGTGATGGACCGGCTCTATCGCCCGCAGGCGCTTGACGTGCCCGTCCTGACCTCGCGCGACGGGCCCATCGCCGCGATCAATCCGCGCCAGACCGGCGTCCTGGCCGAGGTGGCCGAGGCCAATGTCGTCGATGCCGCGATCGACGAGGCGCTGGACAGCGACGTTCAGGTCATCGCCGAGGCAAAGCAGGGGATCGAGGTTCTGGCCGTGCGCCCCTCCTGGGTGCGGGTCAATGCCGCGGACGGCACCGTGCTGTTCGAGAAGATCCTGGACGCCGGCGAACGCTATGTCGTGCCGCCGCTGGAAACCGCCGCCGTGTTCCGCACCGGCAATTCCGGATCGATCTACTTCGTCGTGGACGGGGTGCCCTACGGTCCGGCCGCGCCCGGTGCCAATGTGGTCAAGGACATCAAGCTGTCTCCCGAAACGCTGACCCAGACCTTTGCCCGGGCCGATCTGAGCAAGGATCAGGACCTGGCCAATTTCGCCACGGCGGAGGCGACGCCGGTCCCTCAGGCGCCCGCGGTCAGCGAGTAGGCCCCGCCGGCCATTGCCGCAGGCCGCCCGGCGTCTTATGCTGCGCAGGCATTGCAAGGGAAGCCCGACCCATGACTCACAATCCCGTCCGCCCCTGGCGCAACATCGCGCGACGGGCGTCGCGGCAGATCCGCGTGGGCAAGGTGCTGGTCGGTGGCGATGCTCCGATCAGCGTGCAGACCATGACCAACACGTTGACCACCGACGTGGCCGCGACCATCGAGCAGATCCGGCGCTGCGCCGTGGCGGGGGCGGACATCGTGCGCGTCTCGACCCCGGACGAGGCCTCGACGAAGGCGCTGAAGGAGATCGTCGCCGAAAGCCCGGTGCCGATCGTCGCGGACATCCATTTCCACTACCGCCGCGCGATCGAGGCGGCCGAGGCGGGCGCGGCCTGCCTGCGGA
>JBKBVC010000148.1:0-5489 GCA_046289805.1 Tabrizicola sp. | reverse complement strand
GAGAAGGGGCTTCTCGACCGCGTGCAGGGGTCGGGGAACTATATCCGGGCGAAGGCGGATGCGGCTTCGGTCTATGCGCTGTTCCGGCTGGAGCGGGTCGAGGGCGGCGGCCTGCCCACGGCGCGCGTGCTGTCGGTGGACCGCTGCCCGAAAAATCCTGCCCTGCCGCCCTTCGGGACCCATGCCGAAGGCCACCGCATCCGGCGTCTGCGCTTCCTGTCGGGGCAGGTCGCGGCGGTCGAGGAGATCTGGCTGGACGGGGCCGAAGTGGACCGGATCGCGCCGGGAGACTTGCTGGAATCGCTTTACCTCTACTATCGCCAGCGGCTTGGCATCTGGATCGCCCGCGCCGAGGACCGGATCGGACAGGGACCGCTCCCCGACTGGTCCCCGCCCGAATTTCCGCACCCGCCCGGAACACCCCTGCCGCTGATCACCCGCGTCAGCTGGGCGCAGGACGGCCGGTCGGTCGAAGCCTCGCTGACCTGGTATGACCCTGAAACCGTGCGCTATGTGGCGCGCCTGAAATAGGAAGACGACATGCTGCGCTATGGGATCATCGGCTGCGGAATGATGGGGCAGGAACACCTGCGCAACATCGCGCTTCTGGAAAACGCTTCTGTCGCCGCGATCCACGAGCCCGATCCGGGAATGCGCGCCGCGGCACAGGCCCTGGCGCCGGGGGCACGGATGGTGGGCTCGCTGCCCGAGGTGCTGGCGGTGCCCGAGGTCAACTGCCTGCTGATCGCCAGCCCCAATTTTCTGCACCTTGGCCAGCTGGAAGAGATCGCCCGCATCCGCCCGCTGCCGGTCCTGTGCGAAAAGCCCCTGTTCACCGACCCGGCCGACGCGCCGCGCCTTGCGGCCCTGCGCGCGGCCTACCCGGCGCCGATCTGGGTGGCGATGGAATACCGCTACATGCCCCCCGTGGCGCATCATCTGCGCGAGGCGCAGGCGGCCACCGGCGGGGTGAAGATGCTGACCATCCGCGAACACCGCTTTCCCTTCCTGCGCAAGGTCGGCGACTGGAACCGGTTCAACCGCAACTCCGGCGGGACGCTGGTGGAAAAGTGCTGCCACTTCTTCGACCTGATGCGCCTCGTGGCGGGCTGCAATCCCGTCCGTGTCATGGCCAGCGGCGGCCAGGCGGTGAACCATCTGGACGAGGTCTATGATGGCCAGCGGTCCGACATCTGGGACCACGCCTATGTCATCGTCGATTTCGAAAGCGGGATGCGGGCGATGCTGGAACTGTGCATGTTTGCCGAAGGCAGCCGCTATCAGGAAGAGATCTCGGCCGTCGGACCGACGGGGAAGATCGAATGCCTGGTCCCCGGGCCGGGCCGCTTCTGGCCGGCGCATCTGGGCGCGCCGCCGGTGCCCAAGGTCATCGTCAGCCCGCGCAATCCGGCCGGACCGATCGAGCTGGACATTCCCGTCGATCCCGCCCTGCTGGCGGCGGGCGACCACAACGGATCGACCTTCTACCAGCACCGGGGTTTCCAGCGGGCGGCGAGCGGCGCGCAGGACCCGGAGGTTTCACTCACCGACGGGTGGTGGGCCGTCGCCATGGGGCTGGCGGCCCAGGAAAGCGCCGTCCGGGGCCAGGCGGTGGATCTTGGCAAGACCGGCTACAGTCCGACCTGATGCGATCCGATCGCCAGTTCGCGGGGCGCGCCCCCTGCCCTATCCGCCGTCGATCCGCCCCTTCATCTGCGCGAGTTCCACCGAGTTCCGTGCGCCGGTCTTTTGCAGCACGCGCGAGCGGTGGACCTCGACGGTGCGCATGGCAATGCCCAGCCGATCCGCGATCTGCTTGTTGAGCTGGCCTTCAAGGATCAGGTTCATCACCTCGACCTCGCGGGCGGACAGCGTCGCGAAGCGTGCGGCGATGCTCTGGCGGGTATCCGCCTCCGCGGCGCGGTTGCGGTGCAGGTCCATCGCCCGCAGGGTGAGATCGACGATCTGGTTGTCGTTGAAAGGCTTTTCCAGGAAATCGTAGGCGCCGCTCTTCAGGCTCTGCACTGCCAGCGGCACATCGGCATGGCCGGTCAGGAAGATGACGGGCGGCAGGTCCGCCGCGCGGCCTTCGGCCCGAAGCAACGCATCCAGCACCTGCGGGCCCGAAAGCCCCTCCATCCGCACATCAAGAATGATGCAGCCGCAATCGGCTTGCGGCCAGCCGGCGAGGAAGGCTTCGCCCGAGGGCCAGACCCGGGTGGCGATCCCGCGCGAGGCGAACAGGAAGGCGAGGCTGTCGCGCAAGGCTTCCTCGTCATCGACGATATGGACGGCAAGCGGTCGGGCATCGGTCATGCGGGCGATCCTTCGGCCGGAAGGTTTTCACTTCGCGCGTAGGGCAGGCGCAGGGTAAAGACCGTGCCGCCACCGGGGTTGGGGGCATGACTGAGACGGCCGTGCAGCAGCTCGACGATGGACCGGCAGATGTTCAGCCCCATGCCCATGCCATGCGCCTTCGTGCTGACGAAGGGATCGTAGAGCCGCTTCTCCAGATCGGGCGGGATGCCCGGCCCCTGATCGATGACATCCAGCCGCAGGATCCGGTCCTCGGGGGTCAGTCTCAGCGTCAGCCTGTCGCCGTGCCGTGGGCCTTCGGACATCGCCTCCATCCCGTTGCGGATCAGGTTGACCATCACCTGCTCCAGCAGGATCCGGTCTGCCGTCACCGGGCCGCGAGCCGGCTCGCCGACCTCCAGCACCAGCTTGACGCGGCGTTCCCGCGCCTCGGCGGCCATCAGGGCGACGGCATCCGCCGCGACTTCGGCCAGGTCGAGGGACACGAGCTGCGGCTCGCGCTTCTTCACGAAGTCCTGGATCCGGCGGATGATCAGACCCGCGCGCCGCGCCTGGGCGCCAAGGTTCTCGAACGCCGCCCTGACCAGGGGCGAATCCGCCTGACCGGACTCGACCAGGTTCAGGCCCCCGGCCGCATAGGATGCGATCGCGCCAAGCGGCTGGTTCAGCTCGTGCGCAAGGGTCGAGGCCATCTCGCCCATGGTCACCAACCTTCCGGTCCGGGCGAGGCTGTCTTCCTGCGCACGGGCGGTGCGGGCGGCCCGTTTCGCCTCGGTGATGTCGATGACCGACCCCATCCAGCCGTGGTGGCGGCCCGAGGCATCGATCAGGGGGGCCTCGTAGACCTGCACGTCGATTTCCACGCCATCGGCGCGGCGGAACCGGGTCTCGAAGCTCTTCGGCGTCGCGGGGCCGGTGGCCAGGGCCTGCTGGCGGGCAAGGGTTTCCTCAACCGCGTCCGGCGACCAGTAGGGCATCGGCGGCAGATGACCGATCAGCGCCTCGGCGGGCAGGCCGACCAGTTTGCAGAAGGCGGCGTTGACGTAGAGGATGCGCCCCTCCATGTCCTTCGCACGCATGCCGACCGTAAGGCTTTCCTCCATCGACCGGCGAAAAGCCATTTCAGCGCGGAGCCGTTCCTCGGCCCTGCGGCGGTGCGTGGCGTTCCGCTGCACAACCAGAAGGGCCAGAACCGCAAAGCCCGCCAGCCCGACGATGGCGCCCATGAGCACCACGTTGCCGATGGCCTCGGGCCGGTCATAGGCGGTGATCTGCAAGCTCGTGCCCGACAACGGCGGGTCGAAGCTGATGGTGTGGAACGGCGCACCGTCGGCGACGGGCCGGCGCGCACGCTCGGCCAGGGTGCCGGTGGTGTCGAAGATGCGGACGGCATACTGTTCGGCGATCCACCAGGGAATGTGGCGATCGAGCATGAGCGGTAGCGCAAGCGTGGCGACGACCACGCCTCCCTCGGCCCCCGAGCGGCGCAGGGCCAGGGTCACGTTGCCCTCCTCAACCGGACCGTAGACGGGTCGCGCTGTTGCTGCCGCCGACCGCAAGAGCGTATCGACCAGCGCCCGGCCCGCCGGTGCCATGTCCTGCGGGACCGAATCGACCAGCGCCCCGGTGCTGTCGAACCACTGGACGGACAGGGTTTCGGGGTTGGCCGCGATATGCAGCCTTGCCCGGTTCTTCAGGGTCTCCGGGCCGGTGCCCGACGCCGCATCCAGCGCCAGCCGCACCAGCATGTCCTCGTCCACGGCCAGCTGGAAGCGCAGGGTCTGTTCGACCCACAGCGCGTCGGTGGCCAGTTTGGTCCGCGCGCGTTCATCGTCGGACCGGCCCACCACCCAGACCAGCGCCCCCACCAGCACGACAAGCGCGACGATTGCCACCAGCTGGATGATCGACAACAGATCCCAGCGCCGCGAGCCCATCAGGCTCTCGGTCAGCCCGAGGTCCGGGCCTTGCCGCGGCGTCCGCGCCGCGGGCGGGCTGGCCTGCATGTCCTTCGTGTGCGCACCCTCCCCGATGGCCACAGCCCATTCCTTCCATCCGGGCATCGGCTTGTCCATTGCGGAAAGCCACAATAGCGCAACGGCGCCCTGATGATGCATCACTCGGGGCAATCCGCCGAGGAGGGCGGACAACCGGAGGAAATCAACATGCTTACCCGTCGCAGCCTTGCCGCGCTTGCCGGCGCGACTGCCCTTGCCCTGTCGCTTGGCGCTCCCGTCGCCGCGCAGGACAAGATCGTCATCAAGTTCAGCCACGTCGTCGCCCCCGACACGCCCAAGGGCAAGGGCGCCGCCAAGTTCGAGGAGCTGGCCGAAGCCTATACCAACGGCGCGGTGGATGTTGAGGTCTACCCCAACAGCCAGCTCTACAAGGACAAGGAAGAGATGGAGGCGCTGCAACTGGGGGCGGTGCAGATGCTGGCTCCGTCCCTGGCCAAGTTCGGCCCGCTGGGCGTGCAGGACTTCGAGGTGTTCGACCTGCCCTTCCTGTTCGCCGACTACGAGGCGCTGCGCAAGGTGACGCAGGGCGAGGTCGGAAGGATGCTTCTGGCCAAGCTGGAGGACAAGGGGATCAAGGGCCTTGCCTACTGGGACAACGGCTTCAAGATCATGTCGGCGAACACCCCGCTGAGAACGCCGGACGACTTCCTGGGCCTGAAGATGCGCATCCAGTCGTCGAAGGTGATCGAGGCCTACATGAACCGCCTCGGCGCGGTGCCGCAGGTCATGGCCTTCTCCGAGGTCTACCAGGCACTCCAGACCGGGGTCGTGGACGGCACCGAGAACCCGCCCTCGAACATGTACACCCAGAAGATGAACGAGGTGCAGAAGCACGCCACGGTCTCGAACCACGGTTACCTGGGCTATGCGGTCATCGTGAACAAGCAGTTCTGGGATGGCCTGCCCGAGGACGTGCGCGCCGGTCTGGAGAAGGCCATGGCCGAGGCGACCGACTATGCCAACGCCATCGCCAAGGACGAGAATGACGCCGCGCTGGCGGCCATGCAGGCGGCCGGCACGACCGAGTTCTACACCCTGACCGAGGAAGAACGCGCCGCCTGGTCCGAGGCCGTGGCCCCGGTCTATGACGAGATGGCCGACCGCATCGGCGCCCAGACCATCGCCGCCGTCAAGGGCGCGTTGGGGATGTAAGTC
>JBKBVC010000147.1:0-5509 GCA_046289805.1 Tabrizicola sp. | reverse complement strand
GGCGGCCCCCCCCCCCCCCCCCCCCCCCCCCCGGGCCGGAGCCGGGTCACACCGGCAGCACGGTGGTGGACTTGATCTCCTCCATGCTCAGAAGCGCGGTCACGTTGTAGATCTTCACTTCGGAAATCAGCGCCTGGTAGAAGGTGTCATAGGCCCGCGCGTTCTTCACCCGCACCTTCAGGATGTAGTCGATGTCGCCCGCCAGCCGATGCGCCTCCAGCACTTCGGGGCGCTCGCGCAGCGCCTTGAGAAACTTCCGCTGCCATTCGGCCTCGTGCTCGCTGGTGCGGATCAGCACGAAGAAGCAGGCCTCGAGCCCCAACGCCTCGGGATCCAGGATCGCGGTCGTCCGGGTGATCACCCCCTGCTCGCGCATCCGGCGGATGCGGTTCCAGACCGGGGTCTTGGACGACCCCACCTTGCGCGCGATCTCGTCCAGCGACTGCTCCGCATCCCCCTGAAGCTCCGACAGGATTTTCCGGTCCAGATCGTCCAGCGCAGCACTCATTCCTGATTTCTCCCCATTCCCGGAACACAGGTTTCTGCTGACCGCAGTATCGGAACAATTGTCCTTATCTTCAAGCCTCTCTGGCCCCAAAACAGGAAAGTATTCTATATTACACCCAGATTTCCAGTCACCGAGGGCCCCGATGAGCCGCCGTTTCACCCCCAAGGTTGTCACCGCCAACCGCCTGCGGGAGGGTGACGTGGTCTATCTGACCGCCGATGATCGCTGGTCGCCCTTCCACCACGAGGCCGAACTGATCGAGGACGAGGCGCATGCCCAGATGCGGCTTCTGCATGCCAATGCGCAGAAACTGACGGTGGTCGGCGCCTATCTGGCCGATGCGCGGCCCGGTGCGAACGGCCCCGAGCCTACCCATTTCCGCGAGGCGTTCCGCACCCGCGGCCCCTCCAACTATCCCCACGGCAAACAGGCCGATCTGGCGAACTGAGGCAGGCATGTATTCCTACTCCGACTTCGACGAAGCCTTCGTCCGCGCCCGCGTCGCGCAGTTTGCCCAGCAGGTCGAACGCCGCCTCGACGGCTCGCTGACCGAGGACGAATTCCGCCCGCTGCGCCTGATGAACGGGCTTTATCTGCAACTGCATGCCTACATGCTGCGGGTGGCGATCCCCTATGGCTCGCTCTCCCCGCACCAGATGCGGCAACTGGCCTACATCGCCGACACCTGGGACAAGGGCTACGGCCATTTCACCACCCGGCAGAACATCCAGTTCAACTGGCCGAAACTGCCCGATGTGCCTGCTATCCTCTCGGCCCTGGCCGATGTGCAGATGCACGCGATCCAGACCTCCGGCAACTGCGTGCGCAACGTCACCGCCGACCATTTCGCCGGTGCCGCCGCGGATGAAATCGCCGACCCCCGGCCTTACGCGGAACTTCTCCGCCAATGGTCCACCGACCACCCGGAATTCCAGTTCCTGCCGCGCAAGTTCAAGATCGCCATCACCGGCAGCCCCAACGACCGCGCGGTGACCAAGGCGCATGACATCGGCCTGCGCATGGTCCGCAACGCGGCCGGAGAGCCGGGCTTCGAGGTCATCGTCGGCGGCGGGCTCGGCCGGACCCCGATGATCGGCGTCACCGTCCGCGACTTCCTGCCCGAGGCCGACCTGCTGCCTTATGTCGAGGCAATTCTCAGCGTTTACAACACCTTGGGCCGCCGCGACAACAAGTACAAGGCGCGGATCAAGATCACCGTGCACGAGACCGGCCGCGAAGCGATCACCGAGATGATCGAGGCCCGCTTTGCCGAGCTTCGTCCCCTTTTCGGCGGGGCCGACCAGAAGCTTCTGGCCGAGATCCGGCAGTCCTTCGCGCCCCCCGCCTTCCGAAACGCGCCCACGGATGCCTATGACGCCTTCTACAAGGCCGATCCGGTCTTCCGCGCCTGGGCCGACACCAACCTGACCCGGCACCGCAACGAGCAGTATGCCATCGTCACGATCAGCCTGAAGGCGCATGGACGCACGCCGGGGGATGCCACCAGCGACCAGATGCGACTCATCGCCGATCTGGCCGAACGCTATGGCCATTCCGACCTGCGGATCAGCCACGAACAGAACGTGATCCTGCCACATGTCCACAAGTCGGACCTGCCCGCACTGCATGCCCAGCTGGTGAAAGCGGGCCTCGGCACCGCCAATGTCGGGCTTCTCTCCGACATCATCGCCTGCCCCGGCATGGACTATTGCGCGCTGGCCACCGCCCGCTTGATCCCCGTGGCGCAGGAACTGGCCACCCATTTCGAGGCGCTGAAGCTGGAACACGAGATCGGCCCGCTGAAGATCAAGATCTCGGGTTGCATAAACGCCTGCGGCCATCACCATGTCGGCCATATCGGGATCCTCGGCCTCGACCGGGCAGGGGTGGAGAATTACCAGATCACGCTCGGCGGCGACGGCACCGAGGACGCGGTGATCGGCGAAAAGACCGGCCCCGGCTTTGCCTATGACGAGATCGTGCCCGCCATCGAACGCATCCTGCGTGCCTATCTGGACCTCCGGCTGGAGCCTTCGGAAACCTTCCTGCAAGCCTTCCGCCGGGTCGGGATGGAGCCGTTCAAGGCCGCGCTGTATGAAGCCGAAAGGGAACAGGATGCCGCGTGACGGGCGCCACGAAGGCTCGGTTGCCGAGCGTGTCGCGGCGCTCAACGCGCGCTACAAGCATCATTCGGCGACCGCCGTGCTGGAGCACGCGCTGAAGGACGATGATCTGGGCCAGGTCGCGCTCGTCTCCTCCTTCGGGGCGGAATCGGTGGTGCTTCTGCATCTCGTGTCGGTCATCGCTCCCGAGACGCCGGTCCTGTTCATCGACACCCGGATGCTGTTCCAGGAAACGCTGGATTATCAACGGGAACTGGCCGAGAAGCTGAACCTCTGCGACATCCGCACGATCCGCGCGAACCCGGCGCGCATCAGCTTCGAGGACCCGGACGGGACCCTGCACCAGTTCAATACCGACGCCTGCTGCGCCGTGCGCAAGGTCGAGCCCCTGGAACGCGCGCTCGCGCCGTTCGACGGCTGGATCACCGGCCGCAAGCGGTTCCAGAACGCCGAACGCGGCACGCTCGACTTCTTCGAGAACGAGGGCGATTTCCGCATCAAGGTCAATCCGCTGGCGCATTGGGGCCGCGAGGATCTTGAGGAATACATGGTCGAAAACCGCCTGCCCCGGCATCCGCTGGTGGCGAAGGGCTACCCCTCCATCGGCTGCGCGCCCTGCACCAGCCCGGTGAAGCCCGGCGAAGACCCACGTGCAGGCCGCTGGCGTGGCCAGTCCAAGACCGAATGCGGCATCCATTTCATCGACGGCAAGGCCGTGCGCACACCGAAGGAGAACGCGGCATGAGTGTTGTCGTGACCGATGCGGGCTTCGGCCCCGGAACCGAGGCCGAGGTCGTGTCCCTGGCCGACCTGACCGATCAGACCGCCGTGGACCTGTCGAACACCGACGATCCGGCGGCGCTGACGGGCCATCTAGAGCGCCTGCGCCTCATCCGCGTGGCCTTCCCCGCCTTCAACGACGGCCGCGCCTTCACCATCGCCCGCCGCCTGCGGGAGATGGGCTACAAGGGGCAGCTTCTGGCCCTGGGGCCGGTCATCGCAGATCAGTTCGCGATGCTCCGCCGGGTGGGGTTCGACGGGGCCGAGATCCCCGATGACCTCGCCGCCCGCCAGCCCTGGGACCAATGGCAGTTCCGCGCCGACTGGCAGGCGCATCATTATCAGGCCCGCCTGCGCGCCTGACTTCCGCTTGACCTCGATCAACGCTAGATACGGAACGCCGGTTTAAGGCCGGGACGACCCTCATGACCGAAGCGATGCTGATGAACGCCCCCGCCAAGCCCCATCTGCCCGATGCCCAGACCGTGACCAGCGTCAAGCACTGGACCGACCGGCTGTTCTCTTTCCGGGTGACCCGGCCGCAGTCGCTGCGCTTCCGCTCGGGCGAGTTCGTGATGATCGGGCTTCTGGACGACAGGGGCAAACCCCTGCTGCGGGCCTATTCCATCGCCTCGCCCGCCTGGGACGAGGAACTGGAGTTCTACTCGATCAAGGTGCCCGACGGGCCGCTGACCAGCCGGCTCCAGCATATCCAGCCCGGCGACGAGATCATCCTGCGCCCCAAACCCGTGGGGACGCTGGTCCATGATGCGCTGCTGCCGGGCAAGCGGCTGTGGTTCCTGGCCACCGGCACCGGGATCGCCCCCTTCGCGAGCCTGATGCGCGAGCCCGAGACCTACGAGAAATATGAGCAGGTCATCATGATGCACACCTGCCGCGAGGTGGCCGAGCTGGAGTATGGCCGGCAACTGGTGGAAAGCCTGAAGGACGACCCGCTGATCGGCGAGATGGTGGGCGACAAGCTGGTCTACTATCCGACCACAACCCGCGAGCCCTTCCATCACATGGGGCGCGTCACCGACAACCTGTCGTCCGGCAAGGTCTTTGCCGACCTCGGTCTGCCGAAGATGAACGCGCAGGAGGACCGCGCCATGGTCTGCGGCAGCCTTGCCTTCAACATCGACGTGAAAGCGATCCTCGAAGGCTTCGGCCTGCGCGAGGGGGCGAATTCCGACCCGAAGGAATTCGTCGTCGAGAAGGCCTTTGTCGGGGATGGAATCTGACCCGTGTCCACGGTGGACAGATCGGGATAATCAAATCATAACAACGGCTTATCGATTCGCGTTAGGGTGGTGTTAACCCAATGGCAAAGGCCGCAGGAACCATCCTGCGGCCTTCGTCCTGTCCGGCATAGGCCGAAGTTTACATGCCAAGCGCGGTCTTGACCTGGGCGATGGTGTCGGCAACCAGCGCCGGATTCGAGCGCGCGGCCTCGACAGCGGTCTTGAGGGTCGCTTTGGTCGCGTCATCGAGCGAGGAACCGTCGATCAGGGCGACCACGGAATCCGCGTTGAAGTTCGCCGGGTCGAGGGCGGCCGCGGCATCGGTGACGGCCTGAGCCGCATCGGTCGCAGCTTCGGTCGCGGCCTGGGTGGCCTCGGTTGCAGCCTCGGTCGCAGCCTGGGTGGCCTCGGTTGCAGCCTCGGTCGCAGCCTGGGTGGCTTCGGTCGCAGCCTGGGTCGCAGCTTCGGTGGTGGCCGTGGCGGCGGCGGCAGCCTCGTCGGCCGCCTTCTGGGCAGCAGCGGCGGCCTCCTCGGCAGCCTTGGCTTCAGCCTCGGCCTGCGCCGCGGCCGCCTCGGCAGCTTGCTTGGCTTCCTGAGCAGGCTTGTAGCTGAACTGATAGTAGCCGCCCGCAGCCAGAAGGACGACGATGGCGCCGATGATTACGGATCTGTTCATATCTCATACTCCTATGGCCGGAGCCCCGGGTCCGGATGCGGGTCATATGGCAGTTTGTCCCGGCAATGAAAAGGCCGCCGACGTGGGGAGGGGCGGAAAACCCCCATAACCAAGGAAAACCTGGGAAAACGTCCGCCTCCCGGGTTGCGAAGCCGCGCGCGCTCGCCTAGATTGCCGC
>JBKBVC010000146.1:0-5607 GCA_046289805.1 Tabrizicola sp. | reverse complement strand
TCGAACCGCACCAGATGGGCGTTGGTCTCGACCGGGCCGAGGTCGTTGATCGCAACGACCTCGATATCGGTGCGGCCGGATTCCACGATGGCGCGCAGCACGTTTCGTCCGATGCGGCCGAAGCCGTTGATGGCAACCTTTACAGTCATGTTGGTGTCCTCAGATCAGCGATTTTGCCCTGGCGGCCACGGCTTGCGCCGTGATGCCGAAATGGGCGTAGAGCGCGGGCGCCGGGGCCGAGGCCCCGAAGCCCGTCATCCCCACGAAACCGTCGGTGTGGCGCAAAAGGCCGTCCCAACCCTGACGGATGGCGGCCTCGACGCCGACGCGCGGTGCCTCGCCCAGCACGCCGGCGCGATAGCCCGCGTCCTGCGCCGCGAAGCGCTCGAAGCTCGGCGCGCTGACCACGGCCGCGCGGATCCCGTCGGCCGCCAGCAGGTCGGCGGCGGCCATGGCGATTTCCACCTCGGATCCGGTGGCGACCAGCGTCACCTGCCGGTCGGCCGTATCGCGCAACACATAGGCGCCGCGGGCGGTCAGGTTCTCGGCTGCGTCGGTGCGCAGGGTGGGCAGGTTCTGCCGGCTCAGCGCCAGCAGCACCGGCCCCTCGGTGACGCCGAGCGCGATTTCCCAGGCCTCGGCGGTCTCGACCGCGTCGCAGGGGCGCAGCACGGTCAGGTTCGGGATGGCCCGAAGCGAGGCCAGGATCTCGACCGGCTGATGGGTCGGGCCGTCCTCGCCCAGGCCGATGCTGTCATGCGTCATGACAAAGATCGTCGGCACGCCCATCAGCGCCGCAAGCCGGATGGCAGGTCGGCAATAGTCGGCGAAGGCAAGGAAAGTGCCGCCATAGGGTCGGAACAGACCCGAGAGCGCAAGGCCGTTCATCGCCGCAGCCATGCCGTGCTCGCGCACGCCGTAGTGGATGTAGCTGCCCGAGAAATCCTGCGGCGTGACCGAGACCTGGCCCTTCGATTTCGTCAGGTTCGACCCCGTGAGGTCGGCCGACCCGCCGATGGTGAAGGGTAGCGCGGCGTTGACCACACCCAGGGCCATCTCGCTGGCCTTGCGGGTGGCGACCTTGGGCCGTTCGGCCAGAAGCTGCGCCTTGAAGGCAGTCATGGCGGAGGACAGCGGCGCCGGATCCCGCGCGATCAGGGCGCGCAGATCGGCGGCCCGGGGATGGGTTGCGAGGCGGTTGTTCCAGGCCTTCCGGGCTTCGGCCCCGCGGGCAGAGATGCGGTGCCATGCGGCATAGATGTCTTGCGGGATCTCGAAGGGGGCATGGGGCCAGCCCAGACGCTCACGCGCCGCCGCGACCTCGGCCGCGCCCAGGGGGGCGCCGTGCACGTCATGGCTGCCCTGCTTGTTCGGGGCGCCATATCCGATGATCGTGCGGCAGGCGATCAGGCTGGGGCGCGGATCGGCCTTGGCGGCCGTGATCGCGTCGGCGATCTCGGTCCGGTTGTGGCCATCGCAGGTCAGCACATGCCAGCCCGCGGCGGCGAAGCGCGCCATCTGGTCGGTCGAGGTGGCGATGTCGGTATCGCCGTCGATGGTGATGCGGTTGTCGTCCCACAGCACGTTCAGCCGGCCGAGCCCGAGATGCCCGGCCAGGTCGATCGCCTCGTGGCTGATCCCTTCCATCAGGCAGCCGTCCCCGGCGATCACCCAGACATTGTGATCGATCAGCTCGGGAAACCGCGCCCGCCCGAGGCGTTCGGACAGCGCCATGCCCACGGCCGTGGCAATGCCCTGGCCGAGCGGGCCGGTTGTCACCTCGATGCCTTTGGCGTGGCCATACTCGGGGTGGCCCGCGGTGCGGCTGCCGAGCTGGCGGAAGGCGCGCAGCTGGTCCATCCCCATGTCGTCATAGCCGAGCAGGTGGTGGATCGCGTAGAGAAGCATCGAGCCGTGCCCGGCCGAAAGCACGAAGCGGTCGCGGTTGGGCCAGTCGGGGCAGGACGGGTCGAGCGTGACGAAGCGGTTGAACAGGACCGCAGCGACATCGGCCATGCCCATGGGCATGCCGGGGTGGCCCGAGTTGGCAGCCTGCACCGCATCCATCGCCAGGGCGCGGATGGCGTTGGCCATCAGGGTTTCGTCGGCAGGTGGGAAGGTCGCGTTCATGAGGTGTCCCTTTCAGCGCAGCTTGCGGGCGATCGTCACCAGACGCTCGATCAGCGGGGTCAGGATCAGCTGCATCGCCAGATCCTGCTTGTTGCCGGGGATGACGATCGAGTTGGCCCGGCTCATCCAGGATCCGTGGATCATCGAGGTGAGATAGGGAAAGTCGATCCCGCGCGGGTTCTTGAACCGGATCACCACCAGGCTTTCGTCCGGCGTCGGGATCCAGCGGGCGATGAAGGGGTTCGAGGTATCGACGACCGGCACGCGCTGGAAGTTGATGTCGGTTTCCGAGAACTGCGGCACGATGCAGTGCACATAGGCATGCATCCGGCGCAGGATCGTGTCGGTCACGGCTTCGGTCGAATAGCCGCGCGCCGCGCGATCCCGGTGGATCTTCTGGATCCATTCCAGGTTGATGACCGGCACCACGCCGATCTTGAGATCGGCCAGCGCGGCAAGGTTGACCTGGTCGTTGACCACCGCGCCGTGCAGACCTTCGTAGAACAGAAGGTCGGAATTGCTGTCGAACGGCGCCCAGGCGGTGAATTCGCCCGGCGGCACGCCGTGCCGTTCGGCTTCGCTCGCGTCGTGGACATAGTGCCGGGTGCGGCCGGTGCCGCTGTCGCCATATTCGCGAAAGACACGTTCGAGTTCGCCCAGTTCGTTGGCCTCGTAGGAGAAATGCGAAAACGTGCCGTCGCCTTCGGTCTGGCGCTTGACGAGTTCGGCGCGCATCTCGGCCCGGTTGTAGCGGTGGAAGGCATCGCCCTCGATCGAGACCGCCTTGATGCCCTCGCGGCGGAAGATCTGGTCGAAGGTGTTCTTCACCGTCGAGGTGCCGGCACCGGAGGAGCCGACGACGCTGATGATGGGGAATTTCTTGCTCATGAGTCTTGCCCCCTGAACAGGCCACGCTTGTTGAACAGTGCCGAGATTTCCTGCGCGGGCAGGTCGTGATAGGTCGCCACCCGCGACACCTTGTTCGCGCTGCCGAAGACGAAGGGGGTGCGGGCGTGCAAACGTTCGGGGACGATGTCGAGGATCCGGTCGGTCCCGGTGCTCGCCATGCCGCCGGCGGCCTCGACAAGGAAGGCGATCGGGGCGCATTCGTAGACGAGCCGCAGGCGCCCCGACTCATAGCCCTTCCGGCTGTCGGCCGGATATAGGAAGATGCCGCCCCGGGTCAGGATGCGGTGCGTTTCGGCCACCAGACTGGCGATCCACCGCATGTTGAAGTTCCGCCCGGTCGGCCCTTCGCTGCCGGCCACGCGGTCATCGACGTAGGCGCGGATGGGCGCGGGCCAGTGGCGGTAGTTCGAGGCGTTGATGGCGTATTCCGTCGACTCGCGTGGGATCGGCTGCACCTCGCCGCTCCGCGCGAAGCGCCGGGTCGCCGGGTCCAGCACATATTTCAGTACGGCACCGCCGGCGCAGACCATGAAGCAGCACTGAGGGCCGAAGATCGCATAGCCTGCCGCCAACAGGTCGCGGCCTGGGCGCAGGAAACTGTCCGACGGGTCCGCGGCCGCCGGATAGATGCCGAAGATCGTTCCGATCGAAACGTTGGTGTCGATGTTCGAGGACCCGTCGAGCGGGTCGATGGCGACGGCCAGCGTTCCGGCAGGGTTCAGCGTGCAGACGTCGTCCTGTTCCTCGGACGCATAGTGACGCACGGCACCGTCCGCCAATGCGGCCCGGTAGGAGTCGTCGGCAATGACGTCCAGCGCCTTCTGGCTGTCACCATCGGCATTTGTCCCCTGTCCGGCAGCCAGGTCTCCGTCCAGCCCACCTCGGGCGATCCGCCATGCGAGGGCTGACGCGACGCTCGCCAGGCGGTCGAGCGTGTCCGCCAGGTCCGGCGCAATTCCCGGCGGGAGGGTGTCGAGCGTAGTCGGCATGATGGCTCCTCCTCCATCGTTCTCGCCGACACTCTTGCATCGGTTTCTGATTTGGACAAATTTAAGAATCCAAGATAGCTGTTCAGGAATTCTGAATTGATCCGGATCGACGCCCTGAGCCTGAAGCAATTGCGCGCCTTGCGGGCGATCGCGGCCGAGGGGTCTCTGACAGCCGCCGCTGCGGAAATCGGGCTGACAGCGCCAGCAATTCACAGTCAGATCAAGTCCTTGGAGGCAGCCGTGGGGGCGCCGGTGCTGACCCGTGCGCCACAGACCGGACGCATGACCTTGACCGAGATCGGGGCCGAGGTCTTGCGGGCCGCGCATCAGGTCGAGGGCATTCTGTCGCAGCTGAAGGCCCGGGTCGGCTCGCGGTTCGCCGGGCGGCAAGGGCATGTCACGCTGTCGGTCGTCTCGACCGGCAGATATTTCGCGCCGCGGCTCGTGCAGATGCTCCAGGAATGCTGCGCGGCCATCGACATCACGCTTCGGGTGGGCAACCGCGACGCGGTCATCGACGATCTCGATCATGGACGCTGCGCGCTTGCGGTCATGGGCAGACCGCCACGCATCCCCGCTGTCACGGCTACGCCGCTCGGGCCGCACCCGCACGGCGTCGTCCTGCCGCCGCATCATCCGCTGGCAGGCGCCGACGGGTTCGACCCGACGGCTCTGCTGGGCGAGACCTTCCTGTCGCGCGAAGCGGGGTCGGGGACGCGGATCCTGATGCACCGCTTCCTCGACCGCTTCGCCGAGGCCGAGGCAGTCCGCATCGTCGAGATGGATTCGAACGAGACGATCAAGCAGGCGGTGCTGGCCGGGCTCGGCATCGCCTTTCTGTCGCTGCACACGGTAGCCGACGAGCTGCGTGCGGGCCGGCTTGTGCTGCTGAGGGGGCCGAACCTGCCTGTGATGCGGCACTGGTATCTGGTGCGTCCGCAGGCCTTCGGGCCGGATCCGGCGGCCGAGCGGATCGCGGCCGGGATCGAGGCGCTGCACGCCAGCTACCTGCCGAAGCTGCCCGACGCAGCCGGTCTCAGCGCGTAAGGGTCGCGTATAGTCGCGGCAGGCGCTCGGGCAGGCGCTCGACCCGGTCGAGGACCAACACGTTGCGCGGGCCGAAGATGCGCTGGGCATAGCTGTCGGCCCGCGGGTCGAGCGTCAGGCAGAAGGGCAGGATTCCGGCTCGCCGCAGGCCTTCGACTGCGTGGCGCGCGTCATGGCGCAAGTAGAAGGGATCTCGCACGTCGATATCGGCCGGCGCCCCGTCGGTCAGCACGATCAGCAGCTTGCGCGCCGCCCCGACGCGGCCCAGATGCGCGCCGGCATGGCGGATCGCGGTTCCCATGCGGGTCGAAAGCCGGCCCTCGGCCCCCATGATCCGCGCCTTGGCCAGCGTGCCCCAGGGGTGTTCGAAATCCTTCAGCCGGGTATAGAACACGTTCTCGCGCCCGTCCGAGCAGAAGCCGTGGATGGCCAGCCGGTCGCCCACGCGGTCGATCGCCTCGGCCAGCAGCAGGCAGCCCGCCTGCGTCAGGCCCAGCACCGTCTGCCCCCCGCCGACCGGATCGTTGGTGCT
>JBKBVC010000145.1:3663-5622 GCA_046289805.1 Tabrizicola sp. | reverse complement strand
CGATGCCGAGGTCGCAACCTGGCTCGAGCGCAACGGCTACGCGGCACCGATGCTGAACCGCTACGGCCAGTGGCTGGGCATCCTGCCCGGATGGGTGCAGACCGACCCGCTGACCGGCACCGCGACCGGGCGCTGCGTCGACCTCGCCGGGGGCGCCGCCTCGGCGATGGGCACCCGCTGCGGCATCCTGCAAGGCTGGTGGGGCCAATCCTCGCGGTTCAACGCGCCGGTGTCCGAGGTGATCGGCGCGCGGCTGGGCGCCACCGGCTGGCTGATGCTCTGGGTGCTGATCGTGATGGTGCCGATGGCGCTGCTCGTCGGCGTGCTGGCGGGCATGCGCGAGGGCTCGCGCACCGACCGCACGCTTTCGACCGTCGCCATCGCCTCGACCGCGACGCCCGAATACGTCTCGGGGGTGCTGTTGATCGCGCTCTTTGCCTCCTCGACCGTGGGCCTCTCGCCGCTCCTGACCTCGTGGGGGGTGATCGAGGGCCCGGTCCTGTTCCAGGGCAATGCCCGCTCGGCGCTGGACCGGATCACCTTCTGGAACTTCTTCCTGCCGGTGATGACCATCGCCCTCTACGGCATGGGCTACATCGCCCGGATCACCCGCGCCTCGATGACCGAGGTGATGACCCAGCAATACATCCGCACCGCCCGGCTGAAGGGCGTGCCCTTCCGCAGCGTGGTGCTGAAGCACGCGCTGAGGAACGCGCTGATCGCCCCCTTCACCGTCATCATGCTCCAGTTCCCCTGGCTCTTGAACGGCGTGGTGATCGTGGAAAGCCTGTTCAACTACAAGGGCTTCGGCTGGACCTTGGTGCAGGCGGCCTCGAACAACGACATCCCGCTGCTCTTGGCCTGTTCGGTCGTGGCGGTGGTCGTCGTCCTCTTGACGCAGCTGATCTCGGACATCGGCTATGTCTTCCTGAACCCCCGTATCCGGCTGGCCTGAGGGAGAGCGCATCATGGATCAGCTGACCTGGACCGGAACCGCAGGCGCCGTCCTGTTGCCCCTGCTGCAAGTGGCGCTGCTTACGCTGGCCCTGGCGCTTGTCGCGCGGCTGCTTTTCGTGCTGGCCGGCCTCGATGCGCCACGCCTGCCCGGCCCGGACGGCACCGCCACCGCGCGCTCGCCCGGCGAGTTCGCAAGCCTTGCCATCCGCTACAGCTTCTTCGCCGCCCTCGGCTCGTTCGTCTGCATGCTGGCCGCCGGCGCCGTGATGCCCTCGCCGGTCGAGGCCGGGATCCTCGGATCCATGGCGGTGCGCTTCTGGCCGGTCTGGGCGGCGCTGGCCGCGACCTTCGTCCTGTCGATCCGCTTCCGCCGCAGGCTTGGGCTCTATGGCAAGCTCTTCGATTCCACCGTGGGCATGCTCGGCTTTGCCATCGTGATGTTCTGGGTCTTCACCGCGATCTTCGCCGACGTGATCGTCACCTATGACGCCTTCGCCCAGCTCTCGGGCCTAAAGAACAAGCCCCCCGGCATCGCCGCGCCCGACAGCGCCTATGGCTGGTATCTTCTGGGCGGAGACCACCTGGCCCGCGACGTGTTCAGCCGGATGGTCATGGGCGCGCGCGAGGTGCTGAAGATCGCCCCGGCCGCGACCCTCTTCGCCTTCATGGTCGGGATCACGCTCGGCCTTCCCGCGGGCTACTTCGGCGGCCGGCTGGATACAGTCATCTCGTTCCTCGCGAACCTGGTCCTCGCCTTCCCGGTGATCCTGCTCTTCTACCTTCTGGTCACGCCCGAGATCCGCAACACCGGCATCCCGGTCGTGCTGGCGGCACTTCTGTTCATCTTCCCGATCATCTTCCTGATGGTGCTGTTCAACAGCCGCTTCTACATCGACCCGACCAAGCGCAACATCTATGTCGGTCTGACGCTGCTGATCGGCCTCTGGGCCTATTCCGGCCTCGCCTTCAACCGCGACCCGCTGGGCGTCTGGTCGATGCAGC
>JBKBVC010000145.1:0-3653 GCA_046289805.1 Tabrizicola sp. | reverse complement strand
CGAACATGCTGAACGTCTTCGTCTCGGTCGTCTTCGTGAACTCGCCCGGCGTTTTCCGCATCGTCCGGGGCCTCGTCATGGACATCAAGGCGCGCGACTACGTCGCCGCCGGGCAGACCCGCGGCGAAGGCCCCTGGTACATCATGCTATGGGAGATCCTGCCAAACGCGCGCGGCCCGCTGATCGTCGATTTCTGCCTGCGGATCGGCTACACCACGATCCTGCTCGGCACGCTCGGCTTCTTTGGCCTCGGCGTCTCGCCCGACAGCCCGGACTGGGGGTCCACGATCGATGACGGGCGCAAGCTTCTGAACCTCTTCCCCCATCCCGCCGTCACCCCGGCGCTTGCGCTGATGAGCCTCGTCCTCGGCCTCAACCTCCTGGCCGACGGGCTGCGCGAAGAAAGCCTGAAGGATTGATGCCATGACAGCCTCTGCCAGCAGCGCCGCCAGCAGCACCTGGGACCCGTCGCAGCCGATCCTGGAAATCGAGCATCTCTCGATCTCGTTCTTCACCCGGCTGCGCGAGATCCCGGCGGTCATGGATTTCTCCTGCACCGTCATGCCGGGCGAGGCGATGGGCCTTGTCGGCGAAAGCGGCTGCGGCAAATCCACCGTGGCGCTGGCCGTCATGCGGGAACTCGGCAAGACAGGGCGCATCGTCGCGGGGTCGATCAAGTTCAAGGGCCGTGACCTGGCGAAGATGGACGACGAGGAGCTGCGCCACATCCGGGGCAGCGAGATCGCGATGATCTACCAGGAGCCGATGGCCAGCCTGAACCCGGCGATGAAGATCGGCGCGCAGCTGGCCGAAGTGCCGATGCTGCATTCCGGCATGTCCAAGGCCGAGGCCTGGAAGCTCGCCCGCCAGATCGTTGCCGACGTGCGCCTGCCTGACCCCGACCGCATCATCACCGCCTATCCGCACCAGCTGTCCGGCGGCCAACAGCAGCGCATCGTCATCGCCATGGCGCTGATGGCCAAGCCCGCGCTCCTGATCCTCGACGAACCCACCACCGCGCTTGATGTCACGGTCGAGGCCGGGATCGTCGATCTGGTCAAGGAACTGGGCAGGAAATACGGCACCTCGATGCTGTTCATCAGCCACAACCTCGGCCTCGTCATGGATGTCTGCGACCGGATCTGCGTGATGTATTCCGGCGAGGCGGTCGAAACCGGCAGCGTCACCGAAGTCTTCGACGGGATGCGCCATCCCTATACCCAGGCCCTCTTCCGCTCGATCCCGCTGCCCGGCGCCGACAAGAACGCGCGTCCGCTCATCAGCATCCCCGGCAACTTCCCCCTTCCTCACGAACGCCCCAAGGGCTGCAACTTCGGCCCGCGCTGCGACTATTTCGAAAAGGGCCGCTGCGACGAGACGGACATTCCGATGTCGCATATCCCGGGCGACGACCGCCACGACAGCCGATGCCTGCGCTGGCAGGAAATCGACTGGTCCGCGCCCCCCGCCAAGCGCGAGGTCAAGGAAAAGGCCGAGATCGGTCGCGTGGTTCTGAAGATGGAAGATCTGCGCAAGTATTACTCCGTCTCGGGTGGCGCCTTCGGTGGCGGGGCGAAGAAGGTGGTCAAGGCCAACGAAACCCTGTCCTTCGAGGCGCGCGAAGGCGAGACCCTGGCCATCGTGGGGGAGTCGGGGTGCGGCAAGTCCACCTTCGCCAAGGTGCTTATGGGGCTGGAAACGGCGACATCGGGCTCGATCATGCTCTTTGACGAAAACGTCCAGTCCACGCCGATCCAGAAGCGGAACACCGACACGGTTTCCCAGGTGCAGATGGTGTTCCAGAACCCCTTCGACACGCTGAACCCCTCGATGACGGTGGGCCGCCAGATCATCCGGGCGCTCGAGATCTTCAAATACGGCAAATCGGACGCCGAACGCCACCAGCGGATGCTGGAGCTTCTCGACCTGGTGAAACTCCCCCGCGCCTTCGCCGACCGGATGCCGCGGCAGCTTTCGGGCGGACAGAAGCAGCGTGTGGGTATTGCGCGCGCCTTTGCAGGTGGGGCCAAGGTCGTGGTGGCCGACGAGCCCGTCTCGGCGCTCGACGTGTCAGTTCAGGCTGCCGTCACCGATCTCCTGATGGACATCCAGCGCGAGAACAAGACCACGCTTCTGTTCATCAGTCACGACCTGTCGATCGTGCGCTATCTCTCGGACCGCGTGATGGTGATGTATCTCGGCCATGTGGTCGAGATGGGCACGACCGACCAGGTCTTCTCGCCCCCGTATCACCCCTATACCGAGGCGCTGCTGTCGGCCGTCCCGATTGCCGACACCAAGGTCATCCGCAAACGCATCGTGCTCGAAGGCGACATCCCCTCGGCGGTGAACCCGCCGCCCGGCTGCCCGTTCCAGACCCGCTGCCGCTGGAAATCCCAGGTCCCGGGCGGGCTCTGCGACCGCGAGGTGCCGCCGGTTCAGATTTTGGAAGGTGGGCACCAGATCAAGTGTCACCTCTCGACCGAAGTGCTGGCGACAATGGAGCCGGTCATCAAGATCGCGGCGGAATAGGCTGGCGGTGCATCGGCTGCGAGGCACCGACCGGACGGCGCCCTCAGCCGAGGATCGCCTTCACGTAGTTCTCGGTCTCGGCAAATGGGGGTATGCCCTTGTGCTCTTCCACCGCGCCTGGGCCGGCGTTGTAGGCGGCCAGCGCCAGATCCCAGCTGCCGAACTTGTCGAACATCATCCGCAAATAGCGCGCGCCGCCTTCCAGGTTCTGCTCGGCATCGTGGATGTCCACGCCCAGGACTTCGGCCGTCTCGGGCATCAGCTGCGCCAGCCCCGTCGCCCCCTTGACCGAGACCGCAACCGGGTTCCAGCCACTTTCCTGCTGCACCAGGCGCAGAAACAGGTCCTCCGGCACGCCATGCTTGCGCGCTGCGGCCCTGGCGACCTCGAGGTAGGCGCCCTTGTAGCTGCCGCGATAGGCCGGGATGCCCTTTGCCTCGGCGATCTCTTCGCCCTTCTTGTACTTGGGCGTCAGCTTCACCGAGCCGCTATACTGCTTGGACAGCTTGCGGTCGATCAGGTCGGACTGCGATTTGAAGATGGCAATGCGCGACTTGCTGGAACCGCTGAGGTTCAGACCCTCGGCCAGGCCGGCTTTCGGAGCACAGAGCGCCAGTGCGGCCACCACCGCAGCTCGGCCGACGATGCGAAGTCCGAAATCCACGCCCACCCCGTCCGGATAGCTCCTGTCACGACCCGCGCGACTATAGCCATGTCGGAGGGATTTTCCAGTCGGGATTTGCCGCCGCTGCCCCTGGCCCGCCGATCGGTCCCCCCGCCTTGGTTGCAGGCGCCGGAAACCACGGTATAGGTTTCTTAACCATCCGCGGCGAGGCTGCCCCGGAGTTGAGACAAGGGAGATTCGCATGGCGGGGTCGGTCAACAAGGTCATTCTCATCGGCAATCTCGGCCGCGACCCCGAGGTGCGCAGCTTCCAGAACGGCGGCAAGGTGGTGAACCTGCGCATCGCCACCTCGGAAACCTGGCGCGACCGGAACACGGGCGAACGCAAGGAACGCACCGAATGGCATTCGGTGGCCATCTACAACGAGGCGCTGGGCAAGATCGCCGAACAGTATCTGAAGACGGGATCGACCGTCTATATCGAGGGCTCGCTGGAG
>JBKBVC010000144.1:0-5627 GCA_046289805.1 Tabrizicola sp. | reverse complement strand
ATCGCCGGGGCGCCGGCCCCGGACCCCGGGAGTATTTGGGAAGGGGCAAGCGGCGCAGGCGGGCTTGTTTCCCGGCCGACGGGGATGATAGCCCCGGGCCAGGGAAGCGGGAGGCACGCATGGAACCGGGCGAGATCGAGGCGTTGTTTACCCGCAGCGACGGGCAGTATCTGTTCGCACGCTGGGGGCGGCCCATCGTGCCCGTGGTGTTCGGGGTCGAAGACATCTCGCTGGCCGTGTTCAAGGGGGCTTTCGAGGCTATCGTGACCCTGGCCGGGCACAGGATGGCGGACACCGATCCGGAGCTTGGGGCGAACCTGATGCTGTTCTGCTTTCGGGAGTGGGGCGAGCTTCTGGAGGTGCGCGATCTGGGGCGGCTGGTGCCGGAACTACCCGCGCTGGTGGCGCGGCTGGAGGCGGCGGGGGCGAACCAGTACCGGATCTTCCGCTTCGATGCCGAAGGGGCGATCAAGGCGGCCTTCGTCTTTCTGAGGATGGATGAGGCCCTTTCGGCGATGCCGGCCGAGACGCTGGCGCTGGCGCAGGCGGTGCAGACCATCGTCCTGTGGTCGGACCGGGCCTTCGACGGCAGCTCTCCTCTGGCGCGGGCGGGCGGGCGGGTGATCCTGCGGCCCGAGATCGGCGCGGTGATCCGGGCGGGGTACGATCCGGTGATGCCACGGGCTGCGCGGGACGCCGCCCATGCCTTGCGCCTTTCGGCAAGGACCAGCCGCCCGGTCTGAGGTCGCGCATTCCGGACATGACGACCCTGCCGTTTGCTGGCAGACTGGTGGCATTTCATTGCCCATTCTGCCGCCAGGATTGCCTCATGCGTTTGCGCAGCCCCAGAGAGCGCCTGATCCAGACCCTTTGCTACGAAGCCGGCGGACTTCTGTTGTCGGTGCCGCTCTACCTGCTCTACTCGGGACATGAGGCTGGAGATGGCGCAATGCTGATGCTGGCCCTTTCCGCCGCCGTCATGCTCTGGTCTCCCCTCCACAACACGATCTTCGACTGGACGGACCTGCGCCTGTCCGGGCGGGTGGCCAGCGACCGGCCGCAGGGTTGGCGCATCGTGCACGCGATCAGCCATGAGGCCACGACCGTCATCGTCACCCTGCCGGTCATCGTCTGGCTGGGCGGGCACGGCTGGGGCGAGGCGCTGCTGCTCGACATGGGGCTGACGCTGCTGTACGCGTTCTATGCCTACGGCTTCCATCTGCTTTACGACCGCATCCGACCCGTGCGGACGGACTGAGACTTGCGGCCCGCCCCGGCGCCGCCTAGCCTGCCCGCGCAAGACTGGAGCCGCCATGACCCCGCACCGCTTCTCGACCCGTGTCTATTACGAAGACACCGACCTTGCGGGCATCGTCTATTATGCCAACTACCTGAAGTTCATCGAGCGCGCGCGCACCGAGTGGGTGGCGAGCCTCGGCGTGGACCAGATGGCGCTAAAGGCACGCGAGGGCATCGTCTTCGCCGTCCGCCGGGTCGAGGCGGATTTCCTGCGCCCGGCCCGGTTCGGCGACGACCTGGTGGTGGAAACGGTGCTGCACAGTCTGGGCGGGGCGCGGATCGTGCTGGACCAGACCGTGCTGCGCGGGGGCGAGCGGCTGTTCGCGGCCACGGTCACGCTGGTCTGCCTGACCGAGGACGGCCATGCCGCCCGACTGCCGGCGGACCTGCGGGCCAGGCTGTCGGGGCCGCTGCACTGAGCCGGACGACGCAGGGTTGGACCGCCACCCCCTCCTTCGCCAACGCGCGAATCATCGCCGGCCACAAGGTTGTGTTGGCAATCCCCCTCCAATCTTGATAGAAAAGTCGCTAACGGAGCCGGCAACTGGCCCGATCAACAAGAGCAGGCGTATGGAACCCAACACCCTTGCGATGGCGCAGGAGATCGATTTCTCCATGTTCGCGCTGTTTGCCCGCGCGACCCTGACGGTCAAGCTGGTCATGATCATGCTGTTCGTGATGTCCTTCTGGTCCTGGGCGATCATCATCCAGAAGCACATCATGCTGCGGAGGGCGCAGGGCGAGGCCTCGATCTTCGACCGCGCCTTCTGGTCGGGCGAGCCGCTGGACGAGTTGTTCGAGCGGATCGGCCCCGATCCGCAGGGATCGTCGGAAAAGATCTTCGCAGCCGGCATGCTGGAATGGCGGCGCAGTCACAGGCAGGACGGCGGGCTGATCGCCGGGGCGCAGTCGCGCATCGACCGGGCGATGAACGTCGCCATCGCGCGAGAAAGCGAGGCGATGAACCGGGGGCTGAGCTTCCTGGCCACCACGGGCTCGACCGCCACCTTCATCGGGCTCTTCGGCACGGTCTGGGGGATCAAGCACAGCTTCGAACAGATCGCGATCAGCCAGAACACCAGCCTGGCCGTCGTGGCCCCCGGCATCGCCGAGGCCCTGCTGGCAACCGGCGTGGGCCTGGTGGCGGCCATCCCGGCGGCGGTGTTCTACAACAAGCTCTCGGCCGACATCGACCGCGTGGTGGGCGGCTACGAGGCCTTTGCCGACGAATTCGCGACCATCCTGTCGCGCCAACTGGATTCCTGAGGCCATGGGGATCGGGGTTCCGGGACAGGCGGGCGGCGGACGGCGTCGCCGGCGCGGCGGACGGTCGGCCGCGATGCACGAGATCAACATCACGCCGATGGTGGACGTGATGCTGGTGCTGCTCATCATCTTCATGGTGGCGGCGCCCATGCTGACGGTCGGTGTTCCGGTGGAACTTCCCAAGACCGCCGCGACCGCGCTCCCGACCGAACAGGAAGAGCCGCTGACCGTCACCATCACCGCCGATGGCCGCCTCGCGATCCAGACCAGCGACATCGCGGATGCCGAGCTGATCCCGAAGCTGACCGCGATCGCGGCCGAACGGAAATCGAAGAAGATCTTCCTGCGCGCCGACGGCGCGATCCCCTACGAGCGCGTGGCCCAGGTCATGGGTGCGCTGAACGCAGGCGGCTTCAACGAGATCGGCCTCGTCACTGACGGCGAGGGCCCAAGCTTCGGGTCGGGGCCTGCGTCCAATACGGGTAACGGTGGCGGCTGAGGCGGATGGAGAAGCGCTTCGAGACGGGAACGGTGGTATCGGCGGCCGGGCACCTGGGGGTCATCCTCTGGGTTCTGGTCGGCGACTGGCTGTTTCCGGCCTCGGCCCCGCCCGAACCGCTGGTGATGACTGTCTCGACCCTGACCAGCGCCGAGTTCGACGCGCTGCAGGCAGCCTCGACCCCCAATCCGGCAGAAGAGCCCGCCGCCGAAGTGCCGGCGACGCGACCGGCGGCGCGACCCGAGCCCACGCCCGAGCCGGCACCTGCGCCCGAGCCGACGCCGCAGCCCGAACCGGCCCCTGCCCCGGAGCCCGTGCCGGAGCCCGACCCGACCCCGCAGCCCCAGCCCAGCGACCTTGCACAGGCCGAGACCGAGCAGCTGATCGAGACCGAGTCCACCGAGATCCAGCCCCTGCCCGAGGCCGAGGACATCATCGCCCCCGACCCGGTGCAGCCCGAGACCGAAGCGCCGGTCTCGGACACCCCGGAACCGGCGGTCAGCGAGGATGTGGCGGCCGACCAGGTGATTCCGCAAGAGCCGACCGAGGCCACCGCGCCGCGCGACACGGGCGACGTGACGCGCACCGAGGCGAACCAGGACCAGACCGCGGAAACCGGCATGGCCACCTCTCTGCGGCCCCGTGCCAAGCCCTCGCGCCCGGCACCTGCGCCGGAGCCCGACCCCGCGCCCACCGCCTCGGCCGAGCTGAACGTGCAGCCCGTGGACGACCAGGCGACCGAGGACGCCATCGCCGCCCTGCTGGGCGAGGCGGTGGAAACGCCGGTCGAAACTCCGGCCGCAGAGCCTGCGACGACGGGAGGGCAGAACCGGCCGCAAGGGCCGCCGCTGACCGGGGGCGAGATGGGGAACATCGCTTCGGCGATCTCGCGGAAGTGGAACCTCGGCGCCTCCTCGACCGATGCGCTCAGTTCGCTGGTCGTGGTGCGGGTCAGCTTTGCCGCGGACGGCACGCCGACCGGGTTCGAGTTGATCGAATCCAGCGGGCCGAGCCAGAGCGGCATCAACACGCTTTACGAAACCGCGCGGCGCGCGGTGAACCGGGCGCATGCGGACGGCGGACTTCCGCTCCCGCCGGACAAGTATGACACCTGGCGGGTGCTTGACCTGGTCTTCGATGCCAATGGGATGAGGGCGCGATGATCGGGAACCGAAGCCGCGCATTTCCCCTTTTCCCCTGCCGGGCAGGCGGGCAAGCACACTCACGAGAACGGAGCATGAGGCCGATGACCAGACCCATGAGAACACCTTTCCGCACCCTTCTGGCCGTCGTGCTGGGGATCCTGACGCTCGCGGCCGCCCCGGTCCTTGCGCAGTCGAGCCCGCCCCGGATCGTCATCGGGCCGGGGGTGATCGAGCCGATGCCCATCGCGGTTCCGACCTTCGTGGACGAGGGCGGCGCCGGCGACTACGCGCGGCAGATCACCCGGGTGGTGATCTCGGACCTGGAGGGCACAGGCTTCTTCCGCACCATCGGCGAGGATGCGCACATCAGCCGGATCACCAGCTTCGACGGCGGCATCGCCTTCGAGGACTGGAAGGCAATCAACGCCCAGGTGCTGATCACCGGCGCGGTCAGCGTGGCCGGCGACCGGATCACCGTGAAGTTCCGCGCCTATGACGTGTTCAATGGCACGACGCTGGAAGGGGCGGCACTGCAATTTGCGGGCACGACCCAGGGCTGGCGGCGCATGGCGCACAAGGTGGCCGATGTGGTCTATTCCAAGATCACCGGCGAAGGCGGCTATTTCGACAGCCGCGTGGTCTTTGTCAGCGAAAGCGGCCCCAAGAACGCCCGCGCCAAGCGGCTGGCGGTGATGGACTATGACGGCGCCAACGTGCAGTACTTGACCGATTCCAGCGCCATCGTCCTGGCGCCGCGCTTCTCCCCCACCGGCGACCGCATCCTCTACACCAGCTACGAGACCGGCTTCCCCCGGATCACGCTGATGGACGTGGGCTCGCTGCGCCGCCAGACGCTCGAGGAACAGCCGGGCACCATGACCTTCGCCCCGCGCTTTTCGCCCGACGGGCAGACCGTGGTCTTCAGCCTGGAGCGCGGCGGCAACACGGATATCTACGCCCTGTCCCTGGGCGGGGGCGGACTGCGCCAGCTGACGAACGCGCCGTCGATCGAGACCGCGCCCTCCTTCAGCCCGGACGGCAGCCAGATCGTCTTTGAAAGCGATCGCACCGGCACACCGCAGATCTACATCATGCCGGCCTCGGGCGGCGAAGGGACGCGGATCTCGGGCGGCGAAGGGCGCTATGGCACCCCGGTCTGGAGCCCGCGCGGCGACTACATCGCCTTCACCAAGCAGAACGCAGGCCGCTTCCACATCGGCGTGATGCGCACCGACGGGTCGGAAGAACGCCTGCTGACGGCCAGCTTCCTGGACGAGGGTCCGACCTGGGCACCGAACGGGCGCGTGCTGATGTTCACCCGCGAGACGGCGGGCGCGGGCGGGCAGACCTCGCTGTGGTCGGTGGACATCACCGGACGGAACCTGAAGCAGATTCCGACCGAAGGGCCGGCCAGCGAC
>JBKBVC010000143.1:0-5654 GCA_046289805.1 Tabrizicola sp. | reverse complement strand
GGACGAGCTGACCGAGGAGGAACGCGCGAAGCTGCTGAAGATGGAAGAGCGCCTGCACGATCGCGTCATCGGCCAGGACGAGGCGATCCGCGCGGTGTCGGATGCGGTGCGGCTGGCCCGGGCGGGCCTGCGCGAGGGGTCGAAGCCGGTGGCGACCTTCCTCTTCCTCGGGCCGACCGGGGTGGGCAAGACCGAACTCGCCAAGGCGCTGGCCGAGGTGGTCTATGGCGACGAGGATGCGATGATCCGCATCGACATGTCGGAATACATGGAAAAGCACACCGTGGCCCGCCTGATCGGCGCGCCGCCGGGCTATGTGGGCTATGACGAGGGCGGGCAGCTGACCGAGAAGGTCCGCCGCAAGCCCCATTCGGTGATCCTCCTTGACGAGATCGAGAAGGCGCACCCCGATGTCTACAACGTGCTGTTGCAGGTGTTCGACGACGGGCGGCTGACCGACGGCAAGGGCCGGGTGGTGGACTTCACCAACACCATCATCATCGCCACCTCGAACCTCGGCGCCGACCGCATCCAGAAGCGGCTTCTCTTGCGCGGCACGGCGGCCGAGCAGCCCGAAAAGCTGAAGGCCGAGCTGATGGAGGTGCTGCGCGGCCATTTCCGCCCCGAGTTCCTGAACCGGCTGGACGACATCATCGTGTTCCACAGCCTGACACGGGACGAGATCCGCCAGATCGTGCTGCTGCAACTCGAAAGGGTGCGGCGGACCGCGGCCACGCAAGGCGTGGAGATCGCCTTCGACGACAGCCTGATCGACATGCTGGCCGCCGAAGGCTTCCGCCCCGAATACGGGGCGCGCGAGCTCAAGCGCCAGATCCGCAGCCTGGTCGAGACACGCCTTGCCCGCGCCATGCTGGGCGGCGAGGTAGGCACCGGCGACCGCGTGCGGATCGGCTGGGACGCCGGGGCCGAACAAGTGCGGATCGAGCCGGCGACGGCGACGGAACCGGCGGAAAACCCGCCTGCGGTCGAAAAAGCGAAACCCGGCGCCTGACGGATGAACGGCGGTGGCCAAGGCCACCGCCTTTTCTCGCAATCCCATGAAAAAGAAGTTGATTTTTGGGATTGTGCGCCTCTTGAATCCTCTGTCGCCGCTTCCTTAATCAATATTGAACGCCCGAACGGGGTTCACGCAAGACGGCGGGTTTGGCCAGGACGGCAAGCCATCTGGGGTGCCATTCGGACCCCGAAAGATGACGTCTGCTGCAAGAGAAGGGTGCCGCTCTTGGCGCCCCGGCCCGTCCTTCGTGTGCGCCGCAGGGCCATTCAGAAGGAGGTGTCCATGATCTACAGTTCTGCACTCTACCCCGCCGATCCCTTCGCGCTGATGCGACGCCTGTCGGAAGACATCGACCGGATGGCCTTCGGTGGAACCCGCGCCTTTCCCGCGCTCAATGTCTGGCAAAATGACGAGGCCGCGGCGATCACCGCCGAGCTGCCCGGGGTCGAGCCCGCCGACATCGACATCCAGGTCAAGGACAATGTCCTGACGCTCTCGGGCGAACGCAAGGCGCCGGACCTGCCCGAAGGCGCCACCTGGCATCGGCGCGAACGTGCCTTCGGCCGCTTCACCCGCGCGATCCGTCTGCCCTTCCGCGTCGATCCCGAAAAGGTCGAGGCCCGCTTTGCCGAAGGCGTGCTGCGCATTGCCGTAGGCCGCCCGGACGAGGACAAGCCCCGCCGCATCGAGATCAAGGCCGCGTAAGAGAGGAGAACCCCGAAATGAGCACCGAAGTGACCAAGGCCCCTGAACAGACCCCGGCCGAAACCGGCGCCCCGGCCACCCGCAACCGTCCGGTCTGGCGCCCGTTGACCGATATCGTCGAAACGAAGGACGGCGTGACGTTGATGATCGAACTGCCCGGCGTCGCGGCCGAGCATGTGGACGTGGCACTGGAAAAACGCGTCCTGACCATCCACGCCCGCTCTGGCGTGACCATGCCCGACAAGCTGCGCCTGGTGCATGCCGAATACGAGGCCGGCGATTACGAGCGCGCCTTCACCTTGTCGGACGATTTCGACGCCGATCGGATCGAGGCCGAGATGAAGAACGGCGTGCTGACCCTGCGCCTGCCGCGCAGCACCGCGACCCAGCCCCGGAGCATCAAGGTCAAGGCCGCCTGAACCGAACCGCGAAAAGGAGAACGACCATGAAGATCAAGGATCTGATCCCCTGGGCGCGCAAGGATGACGTCGCCCGCCCCGACAGCGCGCAGGACAACCCCATCGCCACGCTGCAACGCGAGATGAACCAGGTCTTCGAAGGGTTCTGGAACCGCTTCGGCAAGGGCCTGGGCGAGATCGACTGGCCCTGGGGCCAGGGCGAGGCGAAGTCGGACGTGGTCCAGACCGACAGTGCCGTGGAAATCTCGATCGAGCTGCCCGGCATGGCGATGGAGGATGTCGAGGTCACGGTGACCGACGACATGCTGACCGTGAAGGGCGAGAAGAAGATCGAGCGGCAGGAGGAGAAGAAGGGCTACTACCTGTCCGAACGCAGCTACGGCGCGATCTGGCGCACCATCCCGCTGCCGCCCGGCACCGACGGCTCCAAGGCCGAGGCAAGCTTCAGGAACGGCGTGCTGACCGTCCGCCTGCCGCAGACGCCCGAGGCGCAGGCCAAGGTGAAGCACATCGAGGTCAAGGCCGGTTGACGCTGCCTGCAGGGGGCGCCGCCGCGGGCCGCGTGCGGCCGGTCGGCGCCCCGGCCGCATTCACGATATGATCCCCGATCAGACCTCGGCTTGACTGCCGCCCCAAGGCGGGTGCCGGCGATGCAGGACGCCCCACCCCGTTTGGAGACCCCACATCCGCCCAATCTGGCGCTGCAGGGCGGCGTGGCGCGCGAGGCACTGACCTGAGCTGTGCTTGTCGATTTGCGCGTCAACATTTCGATCGCGAACCTTGGGTCTGTCTTCCTGCAAGCCTGCACGATTTTCCAACCCCCCGTTCGGTTTCTGATTCATCGCTGGGGCCTGTTGTTCTGAACGGAGTGCTTGGGCAGAGAAGATCCGACGTCAGGCCCATCCCCTCCGCCATCATCCCTGCCACGAACACGGACAGGCGCACATCGTGGGCCAGAACACATCGTCGGCCAGAAATAGTCTTGTTTTCAAAGGGCTTTGCCCCCCATGCGAACCTCTGAGGCAGCGCGCCGGGCCCCATCCGGGCGAGCCATGACCGAACATGGGTGATGGGGCCAGAGATGGCGGCGTATCGTGGCGGGTGTCGAAGCCTGCCAGAACCTCCCGGAGGAGCGATACGCCGTGACGGACGATACCACGATCACCGCGCTCCACCAGCCCGGAACGATCCTCGGCCCGCCGACCGAGATTGCCCGCGAGAGCGCGCGCCAGATGCTGGCCGCGGCGCCGGGGCGGAAGCGGCGAGCTTTGTCGCCAGTGTCGCGGACGCGCGTCTGCCCGATGGCCGGCAGCGCGTCGTCCACCACGGCACCGGCCCCGAGCGGACCATCCAGACCGGGATCGGCGCCATGCCGGTGCAGCGGCACATCCGACGCTGCGGCTTGTGCGCTCGGGCGTCGGGCCTTGGACACTCCTCGGGCTCCATCCGGGCGTGTGTCGATCAGCCGCCATTCCAGATGCCCTCCTCAGACGGGCCCGGTCGAAGATGCGCGGCGGGAGACCATAGGGCACCTCGAAAAATTGCCCTGACGGGCCTGCAGCTGTAGGAAGGAGAGGGCATTCAGCGACTTGAGCGTGACGATGGCGCAGATGGGTTTTTTCGATCTTTCAGACCGCTACGCGAGCCTGGATGCCAAGAAGGATCCCTTGGTCGAGATCGACGCCATTGTGCCTTGGGAGGAGTTTCTCCCGACGCTGGAGCGGGTCTGGCGCAGGCCCGGGGGGGAGCGCAAGTCGCGGGCCGGGCGCAAGCCGATGGACGCGGTGGTGATGTTCAAGGCGCTGGTGCTGGGCGCGCTCTACAACCTCTCGGACGACCAGATCGAGTATCAGGTGCGCGACCGGCTGTCGTTCATGCGGTTTCTGGGCCTCGGCCTGGCGGATCGGGTTCCCGATGCAAAGACCGTCTGGCTCTATCGCGAAGCGCTGGCGCGGGCGGGCATGGTGGAGGTGCTGTTCACGCAGTTCGACGGCTATCTGGCCCGGCAGGGCTATATTGCGCGGGGCGGGCAAATCCTTGACGCTTCCATCGTGCCGGTGCCGCGCAACCACAATACGCGGGACGAGAACAAGGCGATCAAGAACGGCGATGTGCCCGAGGGCTGGGCCGACAAGCCCGCCAAGCGCAGCCAGAAGGATATCGATGCGCGCTGGACCAAGAAGCATGGCAAGAGCCATTACGGCTACAAGAACCATGTGAACGTGGACCGACAGCACAAGCTGATCCGCCGTTTTCATGTCAGCGACGCGGCGCTGCATGACAGCCAGGCCGTGGATCATCTGCTGATGCGGGGCAACACCGGTGCCGGCGTATGGGCCGACCCGGCCTATCGGTCCGAGGAAATGGAAGCCAGGCTGCGCGACCTGAACCTGAAGAGCCACATCCACCGCAAGGGCAAGCGCGGCAAGCCGCTGACCGAACAGGGCAAGGGCAGCAACCGGACGAAATCAGCCGTCCGCGCACGGGTCGAGCACATCTTCGGCGCGCAGGCCAACGACATGGGCGGCACCCTCGTGCGCACAATCGGCATGGTGCGGGCCAAAGCCAAGATCGGGATGAAGAACCTCGCCTACAACATGCGCCGCCTCGTCCAGCTGCGCCGTCTGAACCCGTGCCCTGCCTGACGCGGGGCACGAAACTCAGGCCGCAGGGGCCGAAACCCGCCGCGACCAGGCGGGACGGTCCCAGATCACACTCCGAAGCACCCCGCCAAGCCGCTTCCTGCAGGCTTCAGGTCGCCAAACTGGCCCTGACCAGCCGAAAACGGTGAAAAATCGAGGTGCCCCATAGTTGAATCTTCCGCTCGAACCATGGATCAGGCTGCATCCCGTCAGGATCTGGAGAAAAGCGGCAAGGCCCTTCACGGCCCGTTCCCATGAGCCATTTGTTCGAAGAACTCGCCTCCCCCCTCAGTCAGAACAGTTGTCGCCTGCACTACTTTTGAGATTATACCCAGAGGTGGGCGGGACAGGGTGATGATTTGGCGTATTCACCGGAGAGGAAGGCAGCGGTTCTGACGAAGATGCTGCCGCCGAACAACATGCCCTTGGTCCAGTTGGTCCAGGAGGAAGGGATCAGCCAGGCGACGCTTGCGAAGTGGCGGGCGGAGGCGCGGGCGAAGGGGCAGTTCCTGCCCGATGCCAATGCCGGGCCGGAGGGCTGGACCTCGCGCGACAAGCTTGGGGCGGTGATCGGTGAGCCATGGCGTCGCCACTGGTTCGAGACCCCTGGCGAACGCATCGATGAACGCGGCGGAGCTTGGCGAATACTGCCGCCGCCGGGGCGTTTACCCTGAGCAGCTCGGCGTGTGGCGCGAGGCCTGCGAGCGGGCGAACGACTGGGAGCGTGCGGCCACCAGCCGGATCTCGCGCGAGACCAAGGACGACAAGAAGCGGGAGCTATGCCCGAAAGTTGGTGACGGTGTGATCAGGCGGCTTTGATTTCGTGCTTGATGCCGTCGCGAAATTCAACCCCTCGGATGATCTCGGGGA
>JBKBVC010000142.1:0-5686 GCA_046289805.1 Tabrizicola sp. | reverse complement strand
GACCGCCATATCGTGAACCCCGGCCATGTCTGGGACCCGACCGGCCCGCCGCTCGCACGCGGGCGGCCGGTGACGATTCTCGGCATGGGCGCGCTGGGGTCGGCCTGCGCGGCGGCGCTGCGGGCGCTGAACTTCCCGGTCACCGGGTGGAGCCGGACGCCAAAGCCCGGCTGCCTGCACGGAGAGGACGGCCTGAGGCAGGCGCTCGCGACGGCGCAGGTGCTGGTGCTGCTTCTGCCCAGGACGCCCGAGACCGAGGCCATTCTGAACGCCGAACGCCTGGCCCTTCTGCCGAAAGGCGCGGTGATCCTGAACCCCGGCCGCGGGGCACTGATCGACGACGCGGCGCTTCTGGCCGCGCTGGATGCCGGCCACATCGCCCATGCCACGCTGGACGTCTTCCGGATCGAGCCGCTGCCCCCCGACCACCCCTACTGGTCCCATCCCCGCGTCACCGTCACCCCGCACATCGCCGCCGACACCCGCGCCAGCAGCGCCGCGCGCGTGATCGCCGAGAACATCCGCCGCGGCGAGGCGGGCGAGCCCTTCCTGCACCTCGTGGACCGCGCGCGCGGCTACTGACCAAAGAATTTTCGGCGAAAATTCTTGGGTCGCCTGCGGAAGGTCGCGAACGGGACAGAGGGAACCCAGCCGTCGTGGCAGCACGGTCCGCAGAGAGGTGCGGCGATGCGATACGGGCAGAGTGGGACTCTGGTCCTGGTGGCGAGGACGCTCTGGTCGCTGATGGGCCTCGGCCTGCGTCAGATCGAGGCCGCAAGCGTTTGGCAGATCCTGTTCTGGCGGTCGGCCGGCATGGGGCCGGCGTTGCTGGCGCCGCTGTGTGTCTTCGTCTTCCTCGGCGAGACCGCCAGCGCGGCAACCTTTGCGGGTGGCGGGGTGCTTCTGGCCGCCGTGGCGTTGAAAGCAGTCATGGGCGCCCGCGCCCAGATGGCGCAGGGGCTTGCGAAAGCGCCCTGACCTGTGAATGAATGATCAAATTCACGGGGCGCGCGAAGATCCCGTGACAGGGAGACCATCGGATGCGGTCGGAACCGCAGGATACGGAAAGCGGCCCCTGCTGGCCGCGCAAGCCCGAGTTCGGCGGCGGAGGCCCTGCCCGTCCCGCACCCGGGGCGCATCGCCCCTGACCCGACATCCGATCACAACAGAGAGGCACCATGCCCGGAAATCTGACGCTTGAAGAATTGAAGAAGGCCGTGAAGGCCGGCGAGATCGACACGGTCATCGCCGCCGGCATCGACATGCAGGGCCGCCTGATGGGCAAGCGCTTTCATGCCGAGTTCTTTGTGAACGGCGGCTACGAGGAAACCCATTGCTGCAACTACCTTCTGACCGTGGACATGGAGATGACCACGGTGCAGGGCTACAAGTCCTCGTCCTGGGAAACCGGCTATGGCGATTATGTGCTGAAGCCCGACCTGCGCACGCTGCGCCGCATCCCCTGGCTGCCCGGCACCGCGCTGGTCCTGGGCGACACGCAGGACCATGCCACGCACGAGGATGTGCCGCATGCGCCGCGCTCGATCCTGAAGCGTCAGGTCGAACGCGCCCGCGCAAAGGGCTTCGAGCCGATGATGGCCACCGAGCTTGAGTTCTACATCTTCGAGAATTCCTACGAGAACCTGCGCGACGGCGGCCTCAATGCCCTGCGCACCGTGGGCGGCTACAACGAGGATTACCACATCTTCCAGACCACCAAGGAAGAGGACGTGATGCGCGCGGTCCGCAACGGGCTTTATGGCGCGGGGATCCCGGTGGAGAATTCCAAGGGCGAGGCCGAAGCGGGGCAGGAGGAGATCAACTACAGATACTCCGACGCGCTGGATACCGCCGACAACCACGTCATCATCAAGAACGCGATCAAGGAGATCGCCTGGTCGAAGGGCAAGTCGGTGACCTTCATGGCAAAATACGATCACCGCCGCGCGGGGTCGTCGAGCCATATCCACCAGAGCCTGTGGTCGCTGGACGGCAAACCGAGCTTCGCCGACAAGGCGGACAGCCACGGCATGTCGGACCTGATGAAGCACTTCCTTGCCGGTCAGCTGCACCACGCCCGCGACATCACCGCGTTCCTTGCGCCTTACGTCAACAGTTACAAGCGGTTCACCGTGGGGATGTTCGCCCCGACCAAGGCGGTGTGGAGTGCCGACAACCGCACCGCGGGCTTCCGGGTCTGCGGCGCGCATACCAAGGCGGTGCGGGTGGAATGCCGCATTCCCGGCAGCGACGTGAACCCCTATCTGGCCTGCGCGGCGCTGTTGGCGGCGGGTCTGGACGGGATCGAGAAGAAGATGGAACTGGAGCCCGAACTGAAGGGCGACATGTATTCCGCCAAGGGCATCCGCGAGATTCCCAAGACCCTGCGCGAGGCGGCAGAGCTGATGCACGGCTCGGCCATGCTTCGGCAGGCCTTCGGCGACGATGTGATCGACCACTACCACCACGCTGCCCAGTGGGAGATTTCCGAGACCGACCGCGTCGTCACGGATTTCGAACGCGAGCGGCTGCTGGAACGCGCGTAACCCGTAGGGTGGGGTTCTACCCCACCTCCCTCGACGAACATCACAACGATGGTGGGGTGGAACCCCACCCTACGAGGACTGACATGAAACCGATCCAACTGATTTCCCCCGTTGACGGCCGGGTCTATGCCGAACGGATGCCGCTGTCGCCCGAGGCCGCCGATGCGGTGGTGGCCCGGGCGAAAGCCGCGCAGAAAGCCTGGGCCGCCCGCCCGCTGGACGAGCGCATCGCCCTGGTCAAGGCGGGGGTCGCCAAGCTGAACGCCATGTCCGAGGTGGTGGTCGAGGAACTGGCCTGGCAGATGGGCCGGCCCACCCGCTATGGCGGCGAGTTCGGGGGCGTGAACGCCCGCACCGACTACATGGCCTCGATCGCGGCCAGGACGCTGGCGCCCGAGATGGTGGAGGACAGCGACAAGTTCCGCCGCTATCTCGCGCGCGAGCCGGTGGGTGTCGTCTTCATCATCGCGCCCTGGAACTACCCCTACCTGACCACGATCAACACCCTGGTCCCGGCGCTGATCGCGGGGAACACGGTGGTCCTGAAACACGCCAGCCAGACACTGCTTGTGGGCGAGCGTCTGGCCGAAGCCTTCCATGCCGCGGGCGTGCCCAAGGACGTGTTCCAGAACGTCGTCCTTGACCACGCCACCACCGAAGCCCTGATCGCCAAGCGCAGCTTCGGCTTCGTGAACTTCACCGGCTCGGTCGCGGGCGGCCAGGCCATCGAGCGCGCAGCGGCGGGGACCTTCACGGCCCTTGGCCTGGAACTCGGCGGCAAGGACCCCGGCTATGTGCGCGAGGATGCGAACCTCGATGTGGCCGTGGACGTGCTGATGGACGGCGCGATGTACAACGCCGGCCAGTGCTGCTGCGGGATCGAGCGGATCTATGTCCACGAGAAACTGTTCGACAGCTTCGTGGAAAAGTCCGTCGCCTGGGTGGGCCAGCTGAAACTGGGCAATCCCTTCGACGCCTCGACCACGCTTGGCCCCATGGCGCACAAGCGGTTCGCGCAGGTCGTCCGCGACCAGACGGCCGAGGCCATCGCCAAGGGGGCAAAGCCGCTCTTGGACCCGAAGAGCTTTGCCGATGATGGCGGTGCCTATCTCGCGCCGCAGATCCTGGTCAATGTCGATCACTCCATGCGGGTGATGAAGGAGGAATCCTTCGGCCCCGTGGTCGGCATCATGCCGGTGAAGAACGACGAGGAAGCCATCCGGCTGATGAACGACAGCCCCTATGGCCTGACCGCCAGCATCTGGACCGAGGATTACGCGACCGCCGAACGGATCGGCGCGCAGATCGAGACCGGGACCGTGTTCATGAACCGGGCCGATTACCTTGACCCCGCGCTGACCTGGACCGGCGTCAAGGACACCGGGCGCGGCACCTCGCTGTCCTATCTGGGCTATCACTCGGTCACCCGGCCGAAATCCTATCACCTGAAGAAAGTCTGAAGCGATGTCCCACAACGTTCCCAACCGGAACTGGTCCTATCCCACCGCGATCAAGTTCGGCGTCGGCCGCATCGCCGAGCTGGGCGACCACGCCAAGTCCATCGGGCTGAGGAAGCCCCTGTTCGTCACCGACAAGGCGCTGGCCGATCTGCCGATCACCCGCAACGCGCTGGATGTGCTCGAGGCCGCGGGCCTGGGCCGGGCGGTGTTCTCGGACGTGGACCCGAACCCGAACGAGAAGAACATGGAAGAGGGCATCGCCGTCTACAAGGCGGGCGGCCACGACGGGGTGATCTGCTTCGGCGGCGGCTCGGCGCTGGATCTGGGCAAGATGATCGCGCTGATGGCCGATCAGCCGAAAAAGCTGAAGGTCTGGCAGCTGGAGGACATCGACGACTGGTGGACCCGGGCCGATGCCGCGAAGATCGCGCCGATCATCGCGGTGCCGACCACGGCGGGGACGGGCTCGGAAGTGGGCCGGGCCGGGGTGCTGACCAACAGCGAGACGCACAAGAAGAAGATCATCTTCCATCCGAAGCTGATGCCCGCGGTCACGATCTGCGACCCGGCGCTGACGGTCGGCATGCCGAAGTTCATCACCGCCGGCACCGGCATGGACGCGCTGGCGCATTGCCTCGAGGCCTATTGCAGCCCGTTCTATCACCCGATGAGCCAGGGCATCGCGCTGGAAGGCATGCGGCTGGTGTTCGAAAACCTGCCGAAGGTCTACGCCGACCCGAACGACCTTGACGCCCGCGCGCACATGATGAGCGCGGCGGCGATGGGGGCGGTGGCCTTCCAGAAGGGGCTGGGGGCGATCCACGCGCTGAGCCATCCGATCGGCGCGGTCTACAACACGCATCACGGCACCACGAACGCCGTGGTCATGCCGATGGTGCTGGAGTTCAACCGCAAGGCCGTGAAGGACCGGCTGGCGCAGGCCGCGGCCTACATCGGCATCAAAGGCGGCTACAAGGGGTTCTACCAGCGCATCCTCGACCTGCGTGCGACTCTCGACATCCCGGAGAACCTGACGAAGCTGGGAGTGAAGGATCCTGACCTCGACATGCTGACCAAGATGGCGCTGGAGGATCCCTCCTGCGGCGGCAACCCGGTCAAGATGACGAAGAAGAACACGCGCAAGCTGTTCGAGGCCTGTCTCTGACGGCGCGCTGTAGCGCACCCTACGCCTTGGCGCGATGCTGATGCGCGAGACGACCGACATCGCGGTGATCGGCGCAGGCGTGATCGGCCTGACCGTCGCACTGGAACTGATCGACCGGGGCCACGAGGTGACCCTGGTCGATCCCGGCCCGCCCGGCATGGGGGCAAGCTACGGCAATGCGGGCACCATCGCCGGCTATGCCACCAGCCCGGTCGGCACGCCCGACGTTCTGCGGTCGCTGCCCGCGCTGCTGTTCTCGAAAACCTCGCCGCTGACGATCCGCCACCGGGCGCTGCCTTCGCTGTTGCCCTGGCTGATGCGCTTTCTCTGGCAGTCGCTGCCCGCGCGGGCCCGGCACAATGCCGCGGCGCTGGCCGTCCTGTTGCGCGACGCGGGCGAGCTCTGGGACGATCTGGTGCTGCGGGTGCAGGGTGCGGGGATCCTGCAACGCCGCGGTTGCCTTTACCTTTACGAGACCGGCGAGGCCTTCGCCCGCGCCTGGGGCGATCTGAACC
>JBKBVC010000141.1:0-5689 GCA_046289805.1 Tabrizicola sp. | reverse complement strand
ATCCCGAACCAGCAAGGGGACGGTCATGGCCGAAGGCATCGCGGCGCGCGCCACCGCAGTCGCAATTCTCGACGGCGTGCTCGGCGAGGGCCGGATGCTGTCGGACTTCTCGGGCGACCAGCTCGCCCCCGCCGACCGCGCCCGGGCGCTGCGCCTCGCCGAAACCACGCTGCGCCACCTGGAAGGCGCCGACAGGCTTTTGGACCGGCACCTGCGCAAGGCCCCGCCCCTGACCGTGCGCAACATCCTGCGCCTCGCCGTCGCCGAGCGTTCCCATGGCGCCCCGGCCCATGGCGTCGTCAATGCCGCGGTCGAGATCACGCGGAGGGGCGGCAGGCGCACCGCGCATCTGGCCGGCCTCGTCAATGCCGTGCTGCGGGCGCTGCCCGATCCCGTCGTCCTTCCGGTCCAGAAACTGCCGCGCTGGCTCCGCCAACCCCTCGTCCACACTTACGGGCGCGACACCGTCGCCGCCATCGAGGCCGTCCACGCGCAGGAACCGCCGCTCGACCTCACGCTTCGCGCGGGACTCCCCCACCCCGAGGGCGCGCTGCTTCCCACCGGCAGCCTGCGCCTGCGCGCGCCGGGCCAGATCTCCACCCTGCCGGGCTATGCGCAAGGCGGTTGGTGGGTGCAGGACGTCGCCGCCGCCCTCCCCGCGAAACTCCTGCAACCCCGGCCCGGCGAACGCATCCTCGACCTCTGCGCCGCGCCGGGCGGCAAGACGCTGCAACTCGCCGCCGCAGGGGCACAGGTCGTCGCGCTCGACATCTCTGCCCCCCGGATGGCCCGCGTGCAGGCCAACCTCGCCCGCACAGGCCTCGCCGCCGCCCTCGTCACTGCCGATGCACTGCACTGGCACCCCGACGCCCCCTTCGACGCCATCCTCCTCGACGCTCCCTGCTCGGCCACCGGCACGATCCGCCGCCACCCGGATCTGCCCTTCGTCAAGGACGGCTCTGAGCTTCCGGGCCTCATCAGCCTGCAAGCAAGGCTCCTCGATCGCGCCCTTGGCTGGCTGACTCCCGGCGGGCGGCTGGTGTTCTCCACCTGCTCGCTCCTGCCCGAGGAAGGCGAGGCCCAACTGACCGCCGCCCTCTCCCGCCACCCGGACCTCGCCGTGGAACGCCCAGCGCTCGACGGACTCGACCCGGCCTGGTGGACCCCGGAAGGCGGCCTTCGTCTCCGCCCGGACCTCTGGGCGCATCAAGGCGGGATGGACGGCTTCTTCATCGCACGCCTGCACAAGCCTGCCTGACCAGGCCATTTGCCCTTTTCCAAATACTCTCGGGGGTTTGGGGGTGGAAAACCCCCAACTCCGCGCCGACCCGAACAGGTCGGGGAAACCGCCGGCCACGCGGTCGCCGTGGTCCTCCGGCAGGCATGGGAACAGGCCGCCGACCGGGGCCGCGCCAGTGGTGAACAGACCCCTAACGTCCGCGATCAAGACATTGAAAATATGTGACAAACCGGAAATGTCCACCGTGGACACTATCGCAGCGCCTCCAGCACCTCCAGGCTCGGATACCCGTCCGGCACCATCCCGCGCGCCTTCTGGAAGGCCTTGACCGCCGCCACCGTCTTCGGACCCATCCGCCCGTCCACGCCGCCGGGATCGAACCCGGCGCGGCCCAGCCGGTCCTGCAACTCGCGCCGCTCCTCCAGCGTCAGCGCCCGCAACTCGCGCGGCCAGCCGGACTGGATCGCCGGCCCGCCCCGCAGCCGGTCCGACAGCGACCCGATCGCTACCACATAGGCATCCGCCGTGTTGTATTTCTCGATCACCTGGAAGTTCGGCCAGATCAGGAAGGCCGCCCCCCGATGCCCGCCCGGCAACAGGATCGACCCCGGCCCGTGATCCGGCAGGTCGGCCCCGAACACCGTCCTCACCCCCATTGCCTGCCACTCGGCCACCGGCTTCACCACCCGCTCGGTGGTCTGGTCGTAGTCGAACCCCTCGGGCAACCGCACCTCGATCCCCCAGGGCTGCCCCTTCGTCCAGCCCCAGTGCCGCAGATAATTCGCCGTCGAGGCCAGCGCGTCGCCCGGATCCTCCCCCCAGAGGTTCTTCCTCCCGTCCACGTCGAAGTCGATCGCGAACCTCTCCCAGGACGACGGCATGAACTGGGTGTGCCCCGACGCCCCCGCCCAGCTGCCGGTGAACCGCTCGACATGCCCCCCCGCGACGATCTTCAGCGCCGCGATCAACTCCGCCTCGAAGAAGGCCCCGCGCCGCCCCTCGTAGGCCAGAGTCGCCAGCGACCCCAGCACCGGCAGATCGCCCCGGTAGGTGCCATAGGCGCTCTCCAGCCCCCAGATCGCCGCGACTACTTCCTTCTCGACCCCGAACTCCGCCTCGATCCGCTCCAGCAAGGCCCGGTTCTTCTCGATGGCCCGCAGCCCCAGTGCCACCCGGTCCTCGGAGACGGCCGTATCCAGGTAATCCCAGATCGTCTTCGTGAACTCGTTCTGGTTCCTGTCGCGCTCCACGACCTTCGGGTTGAACTCGACCCCCCGCATTGCCGCATCAAACGTAGCAGCCGAAACCCCCGCCGCCAGCGCGCGCGCCCGGAAATCCCGAACCCAGGCATCCAGCCCCGCCTGAGACCCCATCTCTTCCTCCACCCCCGCCACCGGATCGGGCAGGATCGTCTGCGCCGCCACAAGACCGGGCAGGACACCCACCGCAAGCGCCACCATGATCCTTCGAAGCATCTTGCAAGACCTTTCGAAAGGTTCTGCTCCGCCCCTCAACGCCGCTTGCGCAACAGCCGCCGCTTCGCCGCCGCCTGCACGGGCTTGCGGGGGTGATACTTCCCCCCCTTCCGGCGCGGTGGGCGGATCGTCGCCCCCTCCACCGACAAGAGGTCCAGGATCAGCCCGCCCGTCACCGGCACCGCCTCGGCCAGCCGCACCATGACCTTCTGCCCGATCCCCAGCACCAGCCCCGTCTCCGACCCCATCAGCGTCTGGCTGCCCTCGTCGAAGGTGAAATACTCCCGCCCCAGGGACCGCACCGGGATCAGCCCGTCCGCCCCGGTCTCGTCCAGCCTGACGAAGACCCCGAATCGCTGCACGCCCGAGATGCGTCCGGCGAACTCCGCCCCCACCCGGTCCGCCAGATAGGCCGCGAGATAGCGGTCATTCGTGTCCCGCTCTGCCGCCATGCTGCGCCGCTCTGCCTCCGAGATCAGCTTGCCCGTCTCCTCCAGGTTCTCCATGTCCCAGGCCGACAACCCGTCCTTCCCCCAGCCATGCGCCGAGATCAGCGCGCGGTGCACGATCAGGTCGGAATAGCGCCGGATCGGGCTGGTGAAATGGGCATAGTTGCGCAAGGCCAGACCGAAATGCCCGAAGTTCTCCGGGTGATAGTAGGCCTGCGTCATCGACCGCAGGGTCGAGAGGTTTATCAGCTCGTCGAACTCTGTCCCCTGCGCCTGGGCCAGCAGCCGGTTCAGGTGCTTCGTCTGCAAGACCTGCCCCTTGGCCAGCGTCATGCCCGCGCCTTCGGCCACCTCGCGCAGACCTTCCAGCTTCAGGGGCGATGGCTCCTCATGCACCCGGAACAGCAGCGGATGCTTCAGCCGGATCAGTTCCTCCGCCGCGGCGACATTGGCGAGGATCATCATCTCCTCGATCAGCCTGTGCGCCTCCAGCCGCTCCTTGAACGCGACCGAAACCACGCGCCCCGCATCGTCCAGTTCGATCTTGCGCTCCGGCAGTTCCAGGTCCAGCGGTTGGCGCAGATCCCGCGCCCGCTTCAAGGCGGCATAGGCGGCGTACAGGGGCTTCAGCACCGTCTCCACCAAAGGCGCGGTCTTTTCATCTGGCGACCCATCCACCGCCGCCTGCACCTGCGCGTAGTGCAGGGACGCCACCGACCGCATCATTCCGCGCACGAAGCGATGGCTCCGCTTGTGCCCTTCGGCGTCGATCACCATCCGCACCGCGATGCAGGCGCGGTCCACACCCTCGTGCAGCGAACAGAGATCGCCCGACAGGATGTCCGGCAGCATCGGCACCACCCGGTCGGGGAAATAGGTCGAGTTGCCCCGTTTCCGCGCCTCGCGGTCCAGCGCGCTGCCGGGCCTGACGTAATGCGCCACGTCGGCGATCGCGACCCAGATGACAAAGCCGCCGATGTTGCCGGGATCCTTGTCCGCCTCTGCATGGACCGCGTCGTCACGGTCCCGCGCATCGACCGGGTCGATGGTCACCAGGGGCAGGTCGCGCAGATCCTCGCGTCCTGCCATGCCCACGTGCTCTGCCCGGTCGGCCTCGGCGATCGCCGCATCGGGGAACACATCCGGGATGCCATGCTGGTGGATGGCGATCAGGCTGGCTGCCCTTGGCCCTGCCGGGTCGCCCAGCCGCGCCACGACCTGCGCTGCGGGCAGTCCCAGCCGCCGGCCGCCCACCGCCTCGGCCTCGACCAGTTCGCCGTCCTTCGCGCCCATCGTCATGTCCGCCGGGACGCGCCACTCCTTGTCGTCGCCCTTCTCGATCGGCACGATCCGCCCGCCCTGCGACCCCAGGCGGAACACGCCCAGCACCTTCCTCGGGTTCGAGCCAAGCCGCCGGATCAGCCGGGCCTCATAGGCGTGATCCTCCAGGTCAACCCTCGAAAGCCGCGCCAGGATGCGGTCCCCCGCCCCCAGCGCCGGGTCGCCCGTTTTCGGGATCACGAGGATGCGCAGCCCCGCCTCCATCCCTTCTTCCAGCGGCTGCGCGTAAAGGTCCCCCTGCGCATCGGGCGCCAGCACTTGCAGGACAGCCACGGGCGGCAACACCCCCGGCTCGCGGAACCGCCGCGCGCTCTTCTCCACAACTCCCTCGCTCTCCAGCTCGCGCAAGAGACGCTTCAGCTCGATCCGGCCATCGCCCTTGATGCCGAAGGCCTTGGCGATGTCGCGCTTGGCCGAAAGGCCGGGGTTGTCCAGGATCCACTGCCGGATCGCTTCCTTGGAGGGCAAAGCTTTCATGCCCCTGACCTAGCACGCCGCTCCGCCCAAGACTATCCCGGCCAGTCCCTTGCCCCTTGCGAAATACTCTCCGGGGGTCCGGGGGTGGAAAACCCCCGGCGCCCGAGGAGGAGGGCGCAGCCCGACGACGAGAGGAAAGGCTCGCGCCGCAAGGCGCACCGCACGGTGACCGCCGGTCAGAGGGCGCGACGCATGTGGCGGTGGGGAATCCCTGCGTCCAGGAATTCCTCGCCTTCGACCACGAATCCCAGCTTCTCGTAGAAGCCGGTCGCGTGCGATTGCGCCCCGAGACAGGCCTCCGTCACCCCCGGCTGATCCCGCAGCACATCGAGCGCCGCGCTGATCAGCGCGGCGCCCAGGCCCGTGCCCCGCAGCTCCGGCAAGACACAGACCCGGCCGATCTTGCCCTGCGAACCCTTCACCAGAATCCGCGCCGTCCCGGCGGGACAGTCGCCCGTCCAGGCCAGCAGGTGAATCGCCCGCCCATCCAGACCGTCAAGCTCGTCCGCCTCGCTGACGCCCTGTTCCTCGATGAACACCACGCGGCGCAGGGCCTGGCAGGTCGCGATGTCCTGCGTAACCTCGATCCTGTAGCTGCCGGCAGCCGTCATGCGAAATAGTCCCGCAGGATGCGGCCGTAGATCGCCTTCAGCTGGTGGATATGGGCAATCTCCACCCGCTCATCGACCTGGTGCATGGTCTTGCCG
>JBKBVC010000140.1:0-5694 GCA_046289805.1 Tabrizicola sp. | reverse complement strand
CGGTGGCCGGCGGGATGATGGTCTGGGTGGTGGCCATCTCGTGCTTGATGGCCGAGTTGTAGGTCAGCGCGATGCGCAGGGCGATCTCGGGCTTTTCGTAGGCGACGCCGATCAGGTAGCCCGGCGCCCAGTCGCCGGCTAGCTGCACATCATAGCCCGACAGCGGGCCGTAGGCGAGACCCTGCAACCGGATGTTGCCCTTCGCGTGCTGCATGCGCAAGCCCCCGTGGACCGAGAAGGCGTCGTTGAACTTGTAGCGCATGATGCCCGTGACGGCATAGGCCTCGGCCTGCGCCGTGGTTCCACCCAGCAGCGGCGAAGTGAGCGCATACTGGATGTCGGCGCCGAAGGGCTGGTCAATGTTCAGCGCCATCGAAAGCTGGTCGTTGATGTCGTACTTGTAGCTGAAGCCGAGTTGCGTGTAGGTGCCGGCCACGTCCCCGGTCGGTGCCGTGGCCACATCGCGGCCTTCGATGCTTGGCGAAGCTAGGCCGAAGGACAATTCCAGGTAACGGCCTTTTTCGAACAGCGCGCCCAGGCCCTGGCCCGAACGGTCGATTCCCCCGGCCATCGCGGCCGATGCCGCGGCAGACACGGCTACAGACGCCATGAGAATACGTTTCATTGTGCTCTTCCCTCGAAATGATGTCCCGTGCCGGGACGCTCCCCGGGGGAAAGGCTATGCGCCCGCGGTAAACGGGTCAATCAATGACGCCACGTCACGGTTTTGTGACCGGCTGCCCCTGTGGCCTGCAGGTCCCACCCGCCCCGTTGCGCTTCAGCGTCAGCCAGATGCCGGCGAAGATCAGCCCGGCGCCAAGGAACAGCGTCGGCTCGATCGGCTCGGCATAGAACAAGGCGCCCACCGCCGCGATGATCGGCAGGCGCGCGAAATCCACCGGGACGACCACGCTCGCCGGCGCAAGGCTCAGCGCGGTCGTCAGGCAGAGATGCGCCGTGATCCCCGCCACCGCGATCAGCCCCAGCCAGGGCAGGGTTGCCGCTGTCGGCAGCGCCACCGGCCCCATCAGCATCATCGCCACAGTGCCGAGGATCGCCTGCATCAGCGTCAGCCAGAACAGGATGGAGATGATCGCCTCGCCCCGGGTCAGCGCCTTGGTCATCAGCGTGGTTGCCGCAAAGAACACGGACGCCGCCGCCGCGGCCAGGACGCCGGGGTCCAGGGTGCCAAACCCGGGACGCGCGACGATCAGCACGCCGGCGAACCCCAATGCCGCGGCGGCGAGCTTTCGCCGGGTCAGGCGCTCTCCCAGGAACAGCGGCGACAGCAGGATCACCCAGATCGGAGAGGTGAACTCCAGCGCGAAGACCTGCGCCAGCGGGATCAGGGTGATCGCCCAGAACCACAGCGACTGGCCGGTGAAGTGAAACAGGTTGCGCAGCGCATGGCCGCCCAGCCGGTCGGTGCGTACCCGGCCCAGTTGCCCCAGCGCCAGCCCCGCCGCGACCACGATCCCCCAGCCGATGATCGACCGGAAGGCCAGGATCTCGAACGTGTCATGCGTCCCCTTGATCTGTCTCGTGGCGACGGCCATGGCGGTGAAGGCCCCGATGGCCCCGGTCATCCAGGCTGCGGCGGCAAGCGGTCGGTAGGCAGTGGTCATCCCGGCACAGTCGCCGGGGCATCGGGAATTGTCCAGCCCGCCCCTGAGGAACCGGAGCAGCTGTGCAGCGAGGCACAGAAGCAGGCAGGGCAGGGCGGTTGTCCGCCCTGCGGGTCCGTCCTATGTGCAAGCCGAAGCCACAGGAGAATTCGCCGATGAGCCTCGATGCGATCCATGCCCGCCAGCCCGATCACCCGGTCGAAGCGCAGTTTGTCGCCCGCTGGTCGCCGCGGTCGTTCACCGGCCGGGCGCTGTCCGAGGCCGAGGTGATGTCGCTGCTCGAGGCCGCCCGCTGGGCGCCCTCGGCCTCGAACCATCAGCCGTGGCGCCTTGTCTGGGCCCGGGCCGGAGAACCGGAATTCGCCGCGGTCCATCAGGCCTTGACCGGGAACAACCTGCTCTGGGCCGGGCGTGCGGGCGCGCTGTTCGTGGTGGCCTCGAAGGACACGTTCGTCAACCGAGAGGGGGTCGAGGTGGCGAACCGCACCGCAGGCTTCGACACCGGGGCCGCCTGGATGAGCCTGGCGCTTCAGGCCCGTGCGATGGGCCTTGTCGCCCACGCGATGGGCGGGTTCGACCGGGAAAGGCTCGCGGCTGCGGTCGGCTTGCCCGCAGGCCACACGCTGCACTGCGTGGTGGCGGTCGGCGAGCAGGGACCGGTGTCCGCCTTGCCCGACGATCTTGCCGCGCGGGAAAAGCCCAGCATGCGCAAAGCTGTCGCAGAGATTTCGAGCCACGGTCGGTTCTAGGCGCGGCTCCTCGTTCGACTTCGGCTCCTCGTCGCGAGGGGCTTCCGACGAACGACGCAGTCGACGAGGAGGTCTCACTCGAGCTCGATCGTCCCCGGCGGCTTCGAGGTGCAGTCGTAGAAGACGCGGTTGATGCCCTTGACTTCGTTGATGATCCGCGTGGCGGTTTCGCTCAGGAACTCGTGGGTGAAGGGGTAGTAGTCGGCGGTCATGCCGTCCACGCTGGTCACCGCCCGCAGCGCCAGCGCGTAGTCGTAGGTCCGACCGTCGCCCATCACGCCCACGGTGCGCATCGGCAGGATCGCGGCGAAGGCCTGCCAGATCTCGTCGTAAAGCCCGTGCTTGCGGATCTGGTCGATATAGACCGCATCCGCCCGGCGCAGGATGTCAAGCTTTTCACGGGTGATCTCGCCCGGGCAGCGGATGGCGAGGCCGGGGCCGGGGAAGGGGTGGCGGCCGATGAAGCTTTGCGGCAGGCCAAGTTCGCGACCAAGCGCGCGGACCTCGTCCTTGAACAACTCGCGCAGCGGTTCGACGAGCTTCAGGCCCATCTTCTCGGGCAGGCCGCCGACGTTGTGGTGCGACTTGATCGTGACGGATGGACCGCCGCTGAACGAGACGCTTTCGATCACGTCCGGGTAAAGCGTCCCCTGGGCCAGGAATTCCGCGCCGCCGACCGCCTTGGCGTGCTTCTGGAACACGTCGATGAAAAGCTTGCCGATGGTCTTGCGCTTGACCTCGGGGTCGCAGACGCCCTCCAGCGCCGAAAGGAACAATTCGCTTTCATCGGCATGGATCAGCGGCATGTTATAGTGATCGCGGAACATGCTGACGACCTGCTCTGCCTCGCCCAGTCGCAACAGGCCGTGATCGACGAAGACGCAGGTCAGCTGGTCGCCGATAGCCTCATGGATCAGCACGGCCGCCACGGACGAATCCACGCCCCCGGACAACCCGCAGATCACCTTCGCGTCGCCCACCTGCGCGCGGATCTTGCGGATCGCCTCTTCGCGGTAGGCGCCCATGGTCCAGTCGCCCTTGAAACCGGCGAGCTTGACGAAATTATCGAACAGCTTCCCGCCCTTCGGGGTGTGGTGCACCTCCGGGTGGAACTGGACCGCATAGAAATGGCGTTCCGGGTCGGCGGTGATGGCGAAGGGGGCGTTCGGCGAGGTGCCGAGGACCTGGAACCCCGGCGCCAGTTTCGAGACATGGTCGCCATGGCTCATCCAGACCTGCTCGCGTGCCTGGGGGCCGTCCTCGGGCGGGAACCAGCCGGCGAGGATCGGATGGGTCAGGTCAGTGGGTGTCACGAAGGCGCGGCCGAACTCGGCGGTGCCGTGGCCGCCTTCGACATGTCCGCCCAGGCAATGCATCATCACCTGCTGGCCGTAGCAGATCCCCAGGATCGGCACACCCATCTCGAACACGCCCTTCGGCGGCATCGGTGCGTTATCCCAGTAGACGCTGGCCGGGCCCCCGGAAAGGATAACCGCCTTCGGCGCAAAGGCCCTCAGGAAGGTGTCGTCGATCCGGTTGTAGGGGTGGATTTCGCAATAGACGTTCAACTCGCGCAGGCGCCGCGCGATCAGCTGCGTCACCTGGGATCCGAAGTCGATGATGAGAAGGCGGTCGTGTGTCTGGCTCATGCGCCCGCGTAGCGCGCGCTGTCCGCCGGTGCAAGGGGTGGCTGCCGTCGGGCCGGGGGTTTCACACCCCCGGACCCCCGTGGAGTATTTGGAAAGGGGCAAGGGGATGTCGTTTGCGACGAGGGGACGTGTCGCTTTTGGAAAGGATTGGACGGTTTCGGGGAGCAGTGCCGGAAGGATTGGCGGCATAAGGGCGGCAAACATCCCTCGGAGGCCAAGATGAACGAAGTTGCAGGGCGCAGGTCGCGCAGTGGGGGCGGTGCAAGCCGTCGGGCGGAACGCACCGCCATCAGCTTCGAGACCGCGCGCTTCATTCAGCGCAACATCCCGAACTTCGAGATCCTGAACGAGGAAGCCCTCCAGATCATCGAGCACAATGCCGAAACGGTGCTGGAAGAGATCGGCGTCAACTTCGTCGAGAACCCCGCCGCCCTGCAACGCTGGCGCGATGCCGGGGCCGACGTGAAAGGCGAACGGGTGCATATCCCGCGGGGCCTTGCGCGCAAGCTGATCTCGACGGCACCCCGCACCTTCACCCAGCACGCCCGCAACCCGGAGCGGAACGTGGAAGTCGGCGGCCGCAACCTCGTGCTGGCCCCGGTCTATGGGCCACCCTTCGTCCGCGACATGGAAGGCGGCCGGCGCTATGCGACGCTGGAGGATTTCCGCAACTTCGTGAAGCTCGGCTACATGTCGAAATGGCTGCACCATTCCGGCGGCACGGTCTGCGAGCCGACCGACATTCCGGTGAACAAGCGCCATCTCGACATGCTGCTTGCCCACATGACGCTGTCGGACAAGCCCTTCATGGGGTCGGTCACCGAGCCCAGCCGCGCGCAGGATTCCGTGGACATGGCCTCGATCCTGTTCGGGGCCGATTTCGTCCAGCAGAACACGGTGATGACCAGCCTCATCAACATCAACTCGCCGATGGTCTTCGATGGGATCATGATGGGCGCGCTCGAGGTCTATGCCGCGAACAACCAGGCCTCGATCGTTTCGCCCTTCATCGTCGGCGGAGCCATGGCGCCGGTGACGGTGGCAGGCACGCTGACCCAGGTGCTGGCGGAAATCCTTGCCGGTGTCAGCTATTCGCAGCTCGTGCGCCCCGGCTCGCCGGTCATTGCCGGGGCCTTCGTGACCTCGATCGACATGAACTCGGGCGCGCCGACCTTCGGCACGCCCGAGGCCGCGCATATCACCTATGGCGCGGGGCAACTGGTGCGGCGGCTGGGGCTGCCCTACCGGTCGGGCGGGTCGTTCTGCGGCTCGAAGCTGCCCGATGCCCAGGCGGCCTACGAGACGGCGAACAGCCTGAACATGGCCCTGCTGGCCGGGGTGAATTTCATGCTGCATGCCTGTGGCTGGCTGGAAGGTGGCCTCGTGTCGTCCTACGAGAAATTCGTGATGGATGCCGACCAGCTTGGCACGCTGCACCACCTGGCGCAGGGTGTTCAGGTCGATGTCAACGGTCAGGCGATGGATGCGATCCGCGAGGTCGGCCCCGGTGGTCATTATCTCGGCTGTGCCCATACCCAGGCGAACTTCAAGTCGGCCTTCTGGCGGTCGGACCTGTTCGACTACAAGCCCTTCGAGACCTGGGCCGAAGAAGGCAGCCGCGACACGCAGACGCTGGCCAACGAACGGGTCAAGAAGCTTCTGGCCGACTAC
>JBKBVC010000139.1:0-5763 GCA_046289805.1 Tabrizicola sp. | reverse complement strand
GCTCAGCCAGGCGGCTGGGGCAGTGCTGGGGGCAGCACAGGCGGTGGAGCCGCCCGCCTTCGACCGGCCCCTGATCGGGATGACCTCGCTCGGCTCGTCCTGCCTGAAATACATGAAACGGCTGCACCCGGAACTCACCCGGCGCGGCTATGACATCGCGGTGTTCCACACCACCGGCATGGGCGGCATGGCCTTCGAGCGGCTGGCGGCCGAGGGGCATTTTGCCTGCGTCATGGATTTCTCGGTGCAGGAGTTCGTGAATGCCCAGGGCGGTTCGCTGGTCAGTGCCGGGGCCGACCGGCTGACCGGCGCGGGGCGCAGCGGCACGCCGCAGATGGTGGCGCCGGGGGCGGCCGACATCCTGGACTTCGCCGGCTGGCAGGAATTTCCCGAACGGTTCCGCGACCGTCCGTTCCACGTCCACAACCGCCTGATCAAGAGCGTGGCATTCACCCCCGAGGAACGCCGCGACCTGGCCCTTGCGATGGCCGAGAGGCTCGCCGGGGCGAAGGGGCCGACGCATGTCTTCCTGCCGAAGGGCGGGATCGAGGAATGGGACAAGCCCGGCGAGGCCGCGCATGACCCCGAGGGTCTGGCCGCCTTCACCGAAGCCGCCGAAGCCGCCCTGCGCGGTCGGGTGGATCTGACCGTGCTCGACTGCCACATCAACGATGCCGCCTTCTGCGATGCGGTGCTGGCGCAGCTGGATGCCTGGGTGGCGGCCGGCATCGTGCCGCCCGGAAAGGCCGCGGCATGACCGGGCGTTTCGCGGGCAGGGTGGCGCTGGTCTCGGGCGGCGGCACCGGGATCGGGACGGCGACTGTCCGGCGTCTGGCCGGCGAGGGCGCGGGCCGCGCTATTTCCGGGTCAGCGCAAAGACGCCCGACCCGACGACCAGCGCGGCGCCGATCCAGGTGGCAAGGTCGGGGCGTTCGCCGAACAGGGCCATGGCCAGCCCCATTGCGAAGAGAAGCCGCGTATAGCGGAACGGGGTGACGGCCGAGACCTCTCCGGTCCGCATGGCATAGGTCAGGGCATGATAGCCCGCCATGCCGAAAGCGGTGCCGGCGGCGAGACGGGCGAGATCGCCAGGGCCAGGCGGGCGGGCCCCGCCGCTGACCAGCAGAAGGATTGCCCCGGCGACGGCGAGCATGGCAAAGCCCAACGCGCCAAGCTGGCGGTTCGACAGGCCCGTCGGCGCCGCGCGGGTCGCAAGGTCCCGCCCGGCAAAGCCCAGAAGCCCGACCACCGCCAGCAGCGACAGGGCCGAAAACTCCGCCCCCGGCCGCAGGATGACCAGCACGCCCGCAAAGCCCACCAGAACCGCCAGCCAGCGTTGCAGTCCGACCCTTTCGCCAAAGACCAGCGCCGCCCCCGCGACAACGACCAGCGGCGTGGCCTGCAGGATCGCCGAGGTGGTGGACAGCGCGGTCAGGGTGATCGCCAGGCCATAGAACAGTCGCCCGGTGATCTCGAACCCGCTGCGGATCAGCATGGGCCGCGACAGGAAGGCGGCGGGCAGGACCAGTTCGCCCTGACGCGCGGCCATGGCAGCGAAGACCAGCATGCCCAGCAGGCCGATGGTCAGCAGGACCTGGCCCAGCGGCAGGCTTTGGGCAGCAGCCTTTACGAATACGTCCTCGATGGCGAAGCCCGCCATCGAGACGGTCATGTAGGCCGCGCCGCGCTGGTTGTCGGTCAGGGCCAAGCCGACCTCCTCAAGCCCTTCGGGCATTCGTCGGGGGTCTGCGAGGAGTGCCCGAAGGGCTCGACGAGCGTCACCGCGCGCCCCAGGTGTCGGACAGCCGGTAGCCCTCGGGCCAGGGATCGGAGGGATCCAGCATGTGCTGATGCGTGCCCGTGATCCAGGCGCGGCCCGAAATCTCGGGCAGGATCGCGTCCAGATCGCCGACCTTCGCCGCGCCGACGATCCGCCCCTCGAACTGCCCGCCGATCCGCGAGCTTGCGCGCAGCACCTCGCCCGGGCCGATCTGGCCCCGCGCAGCCAGGATCGCCAGCCGCGCCGAAACAGCCGTCCCGGTAGGCGAGCGGTCGATCTTGCCCGGCCGGATCGAGACGGCATGCCGCGTCTCCCAGCCGTCCGCGGCACAGGTCAGCGGCCCGGCGAACAGGCAGAAGGAGAAATGCCGCCAGTCCGGGTTCTCGGGGTGGCGGAAGCCCAGCTGATCGTCGGCGGCCCGGGTGATCTCGACCCCCAGTCTCGCCAGGGCATGGGCCTCTTCGGGCGCAAGGGAGAAGCCGAGGGCGACCGCATCCACCACCACGAAACTGTCGCCGCCATAGGCCACATCCACCGTCAGACGGCCAAGCCCCGGCACGTCCAGCGGCACCTCCAGACGGTCGGCGAAGCTGGGCAGGTTCCGCACATGGATCCGCTCGGCCTTGCCGTTCCGGCAGTCGGCGCGGACCCTGACGAGGCCCCCCGGCGCCTCGAGCACCAGTTCGGTCACGGGTTCGGTCATCGGCAGGATGCCGCTGTCCAGAAGCACCGTCGCCACGCAGATCGAGTTCGAGCCCGACATCGGCGGGTTGTCCTCGGGCTCCATGATGATGAAGCCCATCTGCGCGCGGGGATCCCTGGGCGGGACCAGCAGGTTCACATGCCGGAACACGCCGCCGCGCGGTTCGTTCAGGACGAAGTTGCGCAGGGTCTGGTCGCGCCAGAGCGCCGCGCGCATCTCCCACAGGGTCGCGCCGGGAGGCGGAGCGACGCCGCCCACGATCACGTCCCCGACCTCGCCTTCGGCATGGGCCGAGACGACATGAATGGTCCTGGTGCTGCGCATGGTGTCCTCCGTCGCCGGCATGCCAGCAGGAATCGACACATGTGTCAAGTTTTCCGGCGCGGCGCTGGCCACGAGGGCCGGTGCGTCAGATCAGCCCGGCATGTTTCATCGCGGCCTTGATCTTCGCCTTGGTCCCGTCGGTCAGACCCACGAGCGGCAGGCGCACCTCTTCCGAGCAGAGGCCGAGAAGCGAAAGCGCATATTTCGCGCCGACAAGACCAGGTTCGATGAAGATCGCCTCGTGCAAGGGCATCAGCCGGTCCTGATATTCCAGCGCCTGGGCATAGTCGCCGCGCAGGGTGGCTTCCTGGAACTCGGCGCAAAGCTTCGGCGCCACGTTGGCCGTCACGCTGATGCAGCCCACCCCGCCATGCGCGTTGAAGCCCAGCGCGGTCGCGTCCTCGCCCGACAGCTGGATGAAGTCCTTGCCGCAGGCGGCGCGCTGCTGGCTGACGCGCTCGATCTTGCCGGTGGCGTCCTTGACGCCGATGATCCGCGGCAGTTTCGCCAGTTGGCCCATCGTCTCGGGCGTCATGTCGATGACCGAGCGGCCGGGGATGTTGTAGATGATGATCGGCAGGGTGCAGCAGTCGTGCAGCGCGGTGAAATGCGCGATGAGACCGGCCTGGGTGGGCTTGTTGTAATAGGGCGTGACGACCAGCGCCGCATCCGCCCCTACCTTCTCGGCATGGCGGATCAGGCTGATCCCTTCCACGGTGTTGTTCGACCCCGCCCCGGCAATCACCGGCACCCGGCCGGCGGCTGCGGCCACGACCTCCTCGATCACCCGCTGGTGTTCGGCATGGCTGAGCGTGGGGCTTTCCCCCGTCGTGCCCACCGGCACCAGCCCGTGCGAGCCTTCGGCGATGTGCCAGTCCACCAGTTTCTTCAGCGTCACCAGATCCAGCTCGCCGTTCTTGAACGGCGTCACCAGGGCAGGAAGGGACCCTCTGATCATGACGCTTCTCCTATGATGGGCGGGATTGCCCTGACAGACCGCGCCTGTCTTAGCCGCTGGTCCACGCAAAGCCAAGTCTCGCCGCTAACGCAGTCGTGGGTTGTGAGCGGGCCTCGGGTCAGGCAGATTCAGGGGCCATGAGCAGCAACAAGACAATGCGGGCGCTGGCGCTGGCCCTGGCCATCCTCGCGCAACCGGCAGGGGCAGACACGACACAGGCGATGCGGACGGCGCTGGAGCTGGCCGCAGCCAAGGATTTCGACGGCGCTCTGGCCGTGGCGCCCTCGGGCGTCGGGCGTGACCTGATCGACTGGCAGCGCCTGCGCGCCGGCGAGGGTCGGCTGGGCGATTACGAGACCTTCCTCCAGCGCCGCCCGGACTGGCCCGGCCTGGCACTTCTGCGCGAGAAGGGCGAAGAGGCGGTGGCGCGTTCCACCGACCCGGCCCGGGTGATCGCCTGGTTCGAGGCCGGACCGCCGAAGACCGGAAAGGGCGCCATTGCCTATGTCCGTGCGCTTCTGGCAGCGGGCCGCGCGGCGGATGCCGAGACCGAGGCGATGCGGGCCTGGTCCAGTCTGCCCTTCTCGCCCGATCAGGAGCAGGAGATGATCGCCCTCGCCCCGGACGGTGTGGGCTTCGTCCACGAGCTGCGCCTTGAAACGCTGCTTTGGGAAGGCCGCGCGAAGGAGGCCGAGCGGATGCTGCCCCGGGTGTCGCGCGACCTTCAGGCGCTGGCCCGCGCCCGCCTGGGCCTCCAGGCGGAAAGCAAGGGCGTGACCGGGCTGATCGAGGCGGTGCCCAAGTCCCGGGCCGGCGATGCGGGCCTGGCCTATGACCGCTTCGTCTGGCGGATGAAGAGGGACCTCTACGACGAGGCGGCCGAGCTGATTCTCGAGCGGTCCAAGTCCGCCGAAAGCCTGGGCCGCCCGCTGGCCTGGGCGGAACGGCGGGCGCTCCTGGCGCGCTGGCTGATGCGTCAGGGCCGCGCGAAAGAGGCCTACCGCGTGGCCGCGAACCACCACCTGCCGACCGACAGCGGCGCCTCGGCCTTTGCCGATCTCGAGTTCCTCGCGGGGTTCATCGCGCTGCGCCGGCTGAACGACCCGGCCACGGCGGAAGGGCATTTCCGGCATCTCCTGGCCGGCGTTTCGACCCCGATCAGCCTTGCGCGCGCGCAGTACTGGATCGGGCGCGCGCAAGAGGCGGCCGGCAAGGACGGAACCGCCAGCTACAAGGCGGCGGCAGCGCATCAGACCGCCTTCTACGGCCTTCTTGCGGCCGAACGGCTCGGGCTTTCGCTGGACGAGGGGCTCTTGCGCCGCCCGGCCACGCCAGACTGGCGCGGGGCGAAGTTCACCCAGTCCTCGGTGCTGGCCGCCGTCGAGATCCTGCGCAAGGCGGGCGACAGAACCCTGGCCAAGCGGTTCCTTCTGCACCTCGCCGAAAGCCAGGACAGCACGGGCCTTGCCCAGATGGCCGACATGGCGCTGGCCTGGGGCGATCCGCATCTTGCGCTTGTGGTCGCCAAGGCGGCGGCCGAACGCGGGCTGATCCTGCCGCATGCCTATTATCCGGTCCCGGACTTCGTGCCCGACGGGCTGAAGGTCAGCCGGGCGCTGGCCCTGTCGATCGCGCGGCGGGAATCCGAGTTCGACCCGGCCGCCCGATCCTCGGCCGACGCGCGCGGGCTGATGCAGGTGCTGCCAGGCACTGCAAAGCTGATGGCAGGCAAGCTCGGCAAGGACTACGACGCCGGCAAGCTGGTCTCCGACCCGGCCTACAACGTGACCATGGGGTCGGCCTATCTGGCCGAGATGGCCGCCGAGTTCGGCCCATCGATCGCGCTGATCGCCTCGGGCTACAACGCCGGCCCCGGCCGCCCCCGGCGCTGGATCGGCGAGTTCGGCGACCCGCGGCGCCCGGATGTGGATGTGGTGGACTGGGTGGAGACCATCCCCTTCGCCGAGACGCGGACCTATGTGATGCGGGTGGCCGAAG
>JBKBVC010000138.1:0-5776 GCA_046289805.1 Tabrizicola sp. | reverse complement strand
GCTGGGCGATGGTGGTCTGCGTCACCGAAAGGCTGCCGGCGGTCATGATGACGATGACGCGCTCGCCCGGGTCCTCGAAAGTGAACATCTTGCGGTAGGTCGAGATGTTGTCGAGCCCGGCATTGGTGCGCGTGTCGGACAGAAGCACCATGCCGTCGTTCAGAAGCAGCCCCACGCAATAAGTCATCTTCGTCCGTTCTCCCTGTCGAGGCCAAGCCTATTGGGCGGCCTGGAGAACCGCAACCGTCACATCCATCGCCTCGGTCGCCGCCCCGCGGGCAACGCCACGGATCGGCGCCGCGTCCTGGGCGTCGAAGCCGGACCCCAGCCGGATGTAGCGATCGTCCGGGCAACAGCGGTTTGCTGGGTCGAAGCCCACCCAGCCGAGACCGGGGATGTGCAGCTCTGCCCAGGCATGGGCGGCCTCGTGCGGTGAACCATCCTGCGTGGCGAATAGATAGCCCGAGACATAGCGCGCCGGGATCCCGCGGGCGCGGGCAATGGCGATCAGCGCGTGGGCATGATCCTGACACACCCCTTCGCCGAGCGCCAGCGCCTCGGCGGCAGTGGTATGGGCGTCCGTTACGCCGGGGCGGTAGGCAATGGCGTCGGAAACGGCAAGTGACAGCGCATGCGCAAGTGCCAGGCAGTCGGCCCCGTAGGCAGAGGCCGCAAGTCCGGCCAGGGCCACGTCGATCCGGGTGGGCAGGGTCTCGCGCAGGTAGCAGTCGGGGGCCACGGTCTCGCGGTGGCCGCGCAGGACGCCGGCCAGGTCCTCGGTCTCGACCGTTCCGCGGACTTCGACGGTTACCTCTTCGACGGGTCCGGCTATGGTCCAGCCCTGCACCACGTCCCCTGCCCCGTCCCGATGACGCGCCCCCCGGACGCCGCCCGTCACCGTCACATCCCAGTCGATGACCTTCTGGCCGGCAAAGACCGAGGGCGCCAGACGGTGGCTTTGCACAACCGACCGCACCGGGTGGTCGTAGGAGTAGCGGGTGACATGATCGACGGTCAGGCGCATCAGCGCATTTCTCCGCTGAGATAGCTGTCGTGAATCGCGGTCGCCAGGGCTGCGGTCTCGGTGATGTAGCGGGTGAGGAACTCGTGCAGGCCCTCTTCGAAGATCATCTCGACGGTCGTGCCTTCGATCCCGGACAGCAGGTCGCGGGCACATTCCTGGGCCCGGGTTTCGCGGCCATAGGCCTTGGCGATTCGGCCGAGGTGGTTGACGAGGCCCGCGGTGCAGGTGGCCAGCGAGCGGGGCGATTGCGGGTTGCGGATCAGGAAGTCGGCGATCTTTGCCGAGGTCACCTCACCACCATAGGCCCCGTGGAAGGCACGCTGCGCCCCCATGGCGCGCAACAGCGTGGACCACTGGTAGTTGTCGAGGCCGGAGCCGACGAAATCGACGCGGGGCAGAAGGACGTAATACTTGACGTCCATCAGCCGCGCGGTGTTGTCGCCGCGTTCGAGGTAATAGCCGATGTTGAGGAAGTTGAACCCGTCGTCGCGCAGGAGCGTGGCGTCGATGGCGCCGCGCAGCATGGCGGCATGGCGCATGGTCCAGTCGGTAAGCCGCGACAGGTCCAGCGTCGAGCGTTCGGCCCGCTCCAGCTGGCGCAACTCCTGGAAGGCGGTGTTCAGCGCGTCCCAGACCTGGGTCGTGAGCGCGGTGCGGACGATGCGGCCGTTCTCGCGCGCGGCGGTGATGCAGCTGGCGATGGACGAGGGGTTGTCGCGGTCGAAGAAGAGAAAGCTTTCGATGTTGCGCTGGACCGGATCGCCATATTTTGCGGCAAAGGCATGGGCCATTCCGGTGGCCTGCAACAGACTGTCCCAATCGTTGCGGTAGCCCTGCGCCGAAGGCAGCAGGCTGATCCGGCTGCCCACTTCCAGAAGCCGCGCGACCGTGTCGGCACGCTCCATGTAGCGGGCGATCCAGTAGAGATTGTCTGCGGTGCGGCTCAGCATGTCAGGCCCGTTCCCCAGAATTCTTCGTCGACGACTCCTCGCCCCTGTCGGTCGTGCCGCAGGAGTCCACGGCGAAGACCCTCGCGCTGTGGTCGCGTGTTCCGGTCATTCCGCCAGCACCCAGGTATCCTTGACCCCGCCACCCTGGCTGGAGTTCACCACGAGCGAACCTTCCTTCAGCGCCACCCGCGTCAGTCCGCCGGGGACAAGCTCGATCCGCTCGCCCACCAGGCAATAGGGGCGCAGATCGACATGACGGGGGGCGACGCCTTCCTCGACAAAGGTCGGGACGGTGGAGAGGGCCAGCGTCGGCTGCGCGATGTAGTTGCCGGGGTCTTCAATCAGTTTCGCGCGAAATCGCTCGATCTCGTCCTTCGAGGCCTTGGGACCGACCAGCATCCCGTAGCCTCCCGAGCCATGCACTTCCTTCACCACCAGGTCCGGAAGGTTCGCCAGGACATGCCGGAGGTCGTCCTCCCGGGCGCATTGCCAGGTCGGAACGTTCTGCAGGATCGGCTCTTCCCCGAGGTAGAAGCGGACCATTTCGGGGACATGGGTGTAGACCGCCTTGTCATCGGCCACCCCTGCCCCCGGCGCCGAGCAGATCGAGACGCCGCCCGAACGGTAGACGTCCATCAGCCCAGGGATGCCCAGCAACGAGTCCGGGCGGAAGCAGAGCGGGTCGAGGAAGGCGTCGTCGATGCGGCGATAGATCACATCCACCCGCTGCGGGCCTTCGGTCGTGCGCATCCAGACATATTCGCCTTCGACGAACAGGTCCTGCCCCTCGACCAGTTCCACACCCATCAGGTCGGCCAGGAGCGAATGTTCGTAGTAGGCGCTGTTGAAATGGCCGGGGGTGAGGATCACAATCGTCGGCTCGCCCCTGCACTTGGCCGGCGCGACGCTGGCCAGGGTACGGCGCAGCTTTTCGGAATAGGTGTCCACCGGCTCGATCCGGTTCTCGCGGAACAACTCGGGGAACATCCGCATCATGATCTCGCGGCTTTCCAGCATGTAGCTGACGCCCGAAGGCGTGCGGCAGTTGTCCTCAAGCACGTAGAACTGGTCGGGGCCGGTGCGGACGATGTCGACGCCGACAATGTGGGAATAGACGCCCTTGGGCGGCACGAAACCGACGACGGCCTTCTCGTAGGCCTCGTTGCGATAGACGAGCTGGGCGGGGATGCGGCCGGCGCGGATGATCTCTCCACGGCCATAGACATCGACGAGGAAGGCGTTCAGCGCCCGCGCCCGCTGCTTGATGCCGCGTTCCAGCCGCGCCCATTCGGCGCCGGAGAACACGCGGGGGAACATGTCGAAGGGGATCAGCCGGTCCGGGTCGCCGCCTTCGCCATAGACCGCGAAGGTGATGCCGATACGGCGGAACAGGGCCTCGGCCTCGGCCTGCTTCAGGCTGCGCAGCGCCTCGGGCATTTTCGCGACCCAGTCCTGCAACCTTGCATAAGGAGGCCGGACCTCGGTCCCCTGATACATCTCGTTGAACTGGCCCACCATGTCCCCCTGCACGTCCTGTCTCGACTAGAGCAGAGGCCGCGCGGGCGGAAAAGCATTACCGCAAGCAGTGCGCCTGCAGCGTGACCAGATGCACAAGTTTTGTGCACATGACCCAGGGACTCCCGGCGGGAGCCGTCGGTCAGGGCCGGGGCAGATGTGGCGCCACGGCGGCTTCGACGCGGGCCGCGACGGTTTCCGGGGCGCCGCTTGCGTCGATCACACGGAATCGCGCATGGCGGTCAGCCAGGGCCAGGAACCCGGCACGGGCCTTCTGCTGAAAGGCCAGTCCCATCTCCTCGAAACGCAGTTCGGCACCGGCTCGGGCCTGGGCACGCGCGAGGCCCAGGGCGGGATCGATGTCGAACAGCAGCGTGAGGTCCGGCTCGACCCCGATCATCAGGTCGTGCAGGCGGTCCACCACCTGGGCCAGGTCGCCCCGGGTGATGCCCTGGAAGATCCGGGTGGAATCGGCGAAGCGGTCGGTGATGACAATCTCGCCCCGCGCCAGCGCCGGACGGATCGTCTTTTCCAGATGGTCGCGCCGCGCAGCGGTGAAGAGCAGGATCTCGGTCTCGGCCGACCAGCGGTCGGTGGCGCCTTCGAGGACAAGCCGGCGGATCTCCTCGGCGCCCGGGCTGCCGCCGGGTTCGCGCGTCAGGGTGACGGCGTGGCCCTGCCGGCGGAGGGTTTCGGCCAGAAGCCGCCCCTGGGTGGACTTGCCCGAGCCGTCGATGCCTTCCAGAGAAAGGAAGAGCCCCGCCATTCAGCTGGCCGGCGCCCCGAGATAGCGGGCGTAAAGCGCCCCGGCCGCCGTTGTCAGCCGCCCGAGAAACCCGGCCCTGCCGACATCGGCCTCGGCCACCAGCGGCACCTTGCGGTCGGGAAGGTCCGGCGCGTGGACGATCAGTTCCGCGACCGGCGTCCCCTTGTCCACGGGAGCGATGAGCGGGCCGTTGTAGACGACCTCGGCGGTCAGGCTTTCCTGCACCAGCGCCGGCACCAGAAGGCGGATGTCCTCGGCCGGAACGAGACCAACGGTCGGGGCGGCGCCCAGGTGCACCTCGGCCTCGGCGACCCGGACACCGGCCTTCACGATGGTCTTTTCCGAGAACTGCCGGAAAGCCCAGCTGACGATGCGTTCGGCCTCTTCGGCGCGCGCCTTCTCGCTGGGCAGGCCGGTGATCGCGAAGATGATGCGCCTGTTGCCCTGCTTTGCCGAGCCGACCAGACCGTATCCCGCCTCCTGGGTGTGGCCGGTCTTGAGCCCATCGGCGCCGACGCCCAGTTCCAGCAACGGGTTGCGGTTGCGGGCGTTGGCAGGCGCGCGGTTCTTGTAGTTGAACTCGGTCTCGGCGAAGATCGGATAGTATTCGGGAAAGTCCTGAATCAGTCGCCGGGCCAGGATGCCAAGGTCGCGCATCGACATGCGGTGGTTCGGATCGGGCCAGCCGCTCGCATTGGCGAAGGTCGAAGCCGTCATCCCCAGCGCCCTGGCGCGTTCGGTCATCTGCCGGGCAAAGGCCTCTTCCGTGCCGGCAAGCCCTTCGGCCACCACGACGCAGGCATCGTTGCCCGAGTTCACGATCATGCCGTGGATCAGCTCGTTGACGGTCGGCCGGTCGGTTTCCTGCAGGAACATGGTGGAGCCGCCCATGGCCTTGGCGCGCGAGGACACCGCGAATTGCGTGTCCATCGTGACGCGGCCGTCCTTCAGCGCCTCGAACAGCATGTTGATGGTCATCAGCTTGGACATCGAGGCCGGCGGCACGGGCTGGTCGGCGTTCTTGTCCATCAGCACCGTTCCCGTCGTCATGTCATAGACCCATGCGGCGGTCGCGGCGGTCTCGAAGGCGCGCGCCGGCACGGCGGCAAGCGCAAGGGCGATCAGGGTCAGGACAAGGTGCAGACGGTTCAGCATGACGGCGATCCCTGTTCACTTGAGGAAGAAGGCGTCGGCGAAACCGGCGGCCTTGATCTTCTTCAGCACGGCCTCGTCGCCCTGGACGATCACGCCCCAGACCGCCTGGCCGCCCTTTTCGGACTTCTGCGGCGTCGCCGTCAACCCGATCCTGGCCAGAGCCTCGGCGGCGCGCCTGGCGTTGTCCTCCTTCGAGAACGAGGCAACCTGGATCGGCCGGAGCGGACCGCTGGCAGCTGCGGGGGCCGCAGCCGCATCGGCGGGGGCCGCGGGCTTGGCCGCGGGAGCCGGGGTTGCCCCGCCGACCTTGCGCGCGCCTGCCGCTTCGGGCTTGCCAGCCACGACCTCGGGCTTGCGCGCATCGAG
>JBKBVC010000137.1:753-5794 GCA_046289805.1 Tabrizicola sp. | reverse complement strand
GGTCGCGCGGCACGCCCTGCATCGCGGCGAGGAAGAACAGCGTCACCATCGGGGTGCCGACCCAGGCATCGGTGACGATGGCCGACCAGAAGGCCGAGGTCTTGTAGGCGAGAAAGGCGAAGGGGCCGTCGGTGATGCCGATCTTCTGCGCCACGCCGGAAATGATGCCGAAATCGCCGTTGAAGAGCCAGAGCCAGCCGAGGCAGCCCATGGCGATCGGGATCACCCAGGGCGGCATGATGAGGATGCGGAACAGTGCCTGACCGGGCACCACCGCCATCAGGAGGCTGGCGCCGATCAGCCCGAGGACCAGTTTCAGGCTGACCGAGAAGAACATCCAGACGAAGGTGCGGATGATGATCTCGCCGAACTTGCCGCCCTGGAAGAGCTTTTCGTAATTGGCGAAGCCCACATACTCCTCGCCCGCGAGCGAGGCGTTGGTGAAGGACAGCCGGATCGTCTCGACCAGCGGCCAGGCGACGATCACGGCGATGAACAGGATGGCGGGGGCGATCAGGATCCAGGCGAAGGCGCGGTCGGACAGCGCGCGGCGGCCCAGCCGTTCCCGCCGTGTGGTCCCCAGGGCCATGGTCATCCGCTCCCCCCTTTCCGCGATGCCGGCATGGGCGAATCGCGCTGTGAGGCCGACCATACCAAAAAATCACATTCATGCTACCAATAGAATACCAAACGCGCGGAAAAATCGGACCAAGGCCCGTTTTTCGCTTGTTTTCTGGCGGTTGATTGGCGCATGATGCGATTGGGGCCGGATTTGGTCTCATAAATATAATACCAATCCGGGGGCGAAGATGGACGACGACCTTGCGCTTTTCCGCCCCGAGGCCTGGTTCCGGGCGGGGCGCGGGCCGCGCTACGAACAGCTTTACCGCCACCTGTCGGCCGCCATCGCGGCGGGCGAGCTGGCGCCCGAGACGCAACTGCCCCCCGAACGCGACCTGGCGCTGATCGCCGATGTGAGCCGGGTCACGGTGCGCAAGGCAGTCAGCCAGCTGGTGGCCGAGGGGCTTCTGGAACAGCGGCGCGGGGCGGGCACATTCGTGCGCGCACCGCAGCCCAAGCTGGAACATTCGCTGTCCGCACTTCTGTCCTTCACCGAATACATGCGCCAGCGCGGCAAGACCTCGTCCAGCCGCATCCTGCGCCGGGGAATCTTCCTGCCCTCGCCGGACGAGATGATGGCGCTGGGCCTCTCGCCCGGCGACCGGGTCGCGCGGGTCGAGCGCTTGCGCTTTGCCGACGATACGCCGCTGGCGCTGGAATGGTCCTCGCTGCCAACCGATATCCTGCCAGACCCCGAGGCGGTGGAGACCTCGCTTTACGATGTGCTGCGGGGCAGGGGCACGGCGCCGACGCGGGCGGTGCAGCGGATCACGGCGGTCAACCTGACGGCGGCGGATGCAAGGCTCTTGCAGCTGCCCGAGGGCGCTGCGGTGCTGCGGATCGACCGGACGGCCTATCTGCCCACGGGCCGGCCGATCGAGTTCACGCGCGGCCTCTACCGCAGCGACATCTACGATTTCATCGCCGAACTGAGGCTGGACGCACCATGAGCCTGACCTTCTCCGCCCGAATCGACGGGCGCCGGATCCGCTGCAAGATCGGGACCGACCGCCCGCTGGCCGCGCCCACCTTCTGCTTTTCGCTGATGGCCGCGCCGGCGGTGGTGTCGGGCGGGACGCTGGTCCGGCGCGTGGCGGGCTATGCCGAGGTGGCCCTGCCGGACCTGGAGCCGGGCCAGCCGCACGAGGTGGTGCTGGAACATGCCAATCCCGACTATGCCCCGCGCAACCGCGCCTGGCTGCCGCTCGGGGCCTATCTGCGGGTCGGGCGGGACTGCCTGCCGCTGCCGCCGGGCAACGATCTGGGCCTGAGGACGGCCGAGGCTCCGCCGGCGCCGCCCCTGGCCCCGGACCGCCTGCCGCTGGTGCCGCAGCCGACGGAGTGGCACCCATCGGGCGGGAGCTTAGAGTTTGCCGCGCTTGCCCCGGTGAGGGGGATTGAGGCGGTGGACGCGCTCGCCGCCCGGCTGGGCCTTGCGCCGCTTTTCGCGCCGGGCGGCGTGGCGCTGACGGTGGAGGAGGACGCGACCCTCGGCCCCGAGGGCTATCGGCTGACCCTTGCGCCGACCGGCCTGTCGGTCGCGGTCGGCGGGCCGGCGGGCCTGCATTACGCTGGCGTCACGCTGCTGACCCTGCGCGAGACCTGCGGGGGGCGGCTGCCCTGCGGCACGATCACCGACCGCCCGCGCTTCGGCTGGCGCGGGCAGCATCTGGACTGCGCGCGGCATTTCTTCGGGGTGGAGTTCATCCTGCGGCTTCTGGACCTGATGGCGCTTCTGAAGCTGAACCGGTTCCATTGGCATTTCGCCGATGACGAGGCCTTCCGGCTGGAGGTGGAAACGCAACCGCTGCTCTGGCAGCGCACCGCCTTCCGGGGCGAGGGCGAGCTGGTGCCGGGCGTCTTCGGCGGCGGCATCCGGGCGGGCGGCAGCTATTCGCGGGCCGATGTGGCGCGTGTGCTGGCGCGGGCGAAGGCGCTGCGGATCGAGGTCCTGCCCGAGATCGAGGTGCCGGCCCATTCCCACGCGATGGTGAAGGCCGTGCCGGGCCTGCGCGACCCCGGCGACAATGGCGAGGAGGTCTCGATCCAGGGCTATCTCGACAATATCGTGAACCCGGCCATGTCCGCGACCTGGGACCTGCTGCTGCCGCTCGCGCGTGAGGTGGCGGGGATGTTCCCCATGGGCCTTCTGCATCTGGGCGCGGACGAGGCGCCGCCGGGGGGCCTGGGGCGGATCGCCGGCCGTGGCCGCGCTGAAGGCGCGCGAGGGGCTGGAAAGCGCCGACGACGCGCAGGGCTGGATGCTGGCGAGGCTGGCGGCCGACCTCGGACGCGACGGGATCCGCGTCGCGGCCTGGGAAGAGGCGGCGAAGGGCTCTCAGGGCGGCATCGGCAACGGGGCGCTCCTGTTCAGCTGGACGGGGCAGGGGCCGGGGGTCGAGGCCGCGCGGCGCGGGCATGACGTGGTGATGTGTCCGGCGCAGAACGCCTATTTCGACCTGGCCCACAGCGACGACCCGGACGACTGGGGCGCGGCCTGGGCGGGCTTCGTGCCGCTGGAACGGACCGTGGCCTGGGATCCGGTGCCGAAGGGGGCCGAGGACATCGCCCCCCACGTCGCCGGGGTGCAGGCCTGTTTCTGGGGCGAGTTCACCACACGGGACCATGAGGCCGAGGGCATGATCGCCCCGCGCATCCTCGGGATCGCGACCAAGGGGTGGGAGCCTGCGGGCCGCACCGATGGCGCCAGCCTGCGTGCCCTGGCCGGGGCCTATGCGCCCCTGTTCGACCGGATCGGCTGGCAGCGGCACCGGGGGGCCTGAGGGAGGCTCGTCGATGGCTTCGCCACTCCTCGCCGGGGGGCGTGGTCAGTCGGGCAGGTGCCGCGCGGCCTCCTTGCGGGCGAAGGCCTTCAGCCGGGGACCATGCGCGGCAAGGAAGGCGCGGGTCGCCTCGGCATCGTGTTTCGAGAGATCGCGCAGCCACCAGGCGACGGCCTTCTGGATGAACCAGTCCGGGTCCGAGGCCAGCGTCGCGCACCAGCCCAGCACGCGGGACCGGATCGCAAGGTCCTGCGCCTTGGGAAAATTCTGCTTGGTCCAGGGCAGCGTCATCACCAGCGCCGCGCGGCGCGTCCACATGTGCGGGCTGGCGACCCAGCCCTCGACCGTGTCGAGCCGCTCCGGGTCGGCCACCAGCCGTTTCTGACCGGCGATGCTGGCATGGTCGGCGATGGCCCAGGCGTCGAAATCGGGCACCCATGACACGATCAGCTCCCAGGCCGCCTGATCGGGGCGGATGCGCGCCTGGGTCAGAAGCCTGGCCGCCGCCACCCGCGCCTCGTGGATGTTCGTCCGCCAAAGCTCGGCCGCGAGCGCGATCCGGTCGTCGAGCGTGCGCTCGGCCCGCCAGCGGTCGGCCAGCTCGGCGATCCGGGGCACGGGGACGCCCAGATAGGGCCGGTCGGCCTTGTGATAGGCGCGCATCTCCGCGGCTTTCGCCGGATCGGCGAGCGCCTGCAACTCATGAAGCGGCGTCACAGGTTGGCCTCGATCCCGGTCGGCAGCCCGTCCATCGTCTGCCGGTTGCGTTCGTCCCAATAGCTGCGCAGACCCTCGGCCCCCTTGGCCGTCGCCCAGTCGCGCAGGACCGGCCGGTCCTCGCGGAAGTCCATGAAGGGCACGGCAAAGCCGCAGGAGGACTGCACCAGATCGACCGCCACATCGACGATCTGCCGCGCGCCGGGCTGGGCGGGCAGATGCGCCGCAAGCGGGGCCCAGTCGGCATCGCCTTGGTGCACCACCCGGCCCGAGCCATAGGCGCGCAGGATCAGCGGGCGCGTGGTGAAGCTGCACCACATCAGCGTTATGCGCGCGTCCAGCGCGAGATGCGCCGCCGTCTCGTTGCCCGAGCCGGTGAGGTTAAGCCACAGGATCCGGCCCGGCGACAGGACGCGCAAGGAATCCATCCCCTTGGGCGACAGGTTCACCCGCCCGCCCGGCGCGGCGGTGGCGACGAAGAAGAGGTGCTGTTCGGCGATGAAGCCGATCTGGTCGGGTTGCAACTCGCTGTATCGCTTGCCCATGGGATACTCCACCCGGGCAGAGTGCCAGCCGGGCGGGGGAAGGGCAAGTCAGCGGCGGATCACGAAACGGACCGAGGCGACGGCGATCCCGGCGCGGGTGACGACGGCATCGTTTACGATGGTGCCGTCGGGCTGAGCGTAGAGAATATCCTGGAACCCCAGGCGGTTGACGCCGGAAGGTGATCTGAAGTCTGCGGTGTAGGACAGGCGGATCACGCCGTTCTCCTCGATCACCCTGGCCTCGCCTACCGTATCCTCGCGCTTGCCGGTCCAGCGGCCGGGCCCGGTTTCGCGGAAGACCCAGGTCAGGCGGTCCTTCTGGCCGTCGTCATAGAGGAAGTCCTCGACCACGGTGAGGGTCCGCGCGCCCTCGCG
>JBKBVC010000137.1:0-743 GCA_046289805.1 Tabrizicola sp. | reverse complement strand
GACCGTGCCGTTCAGCCGTGCGGTGAAGCGGCGTTCGTCGCCGGTCAGCCAGACGCGGAAATGGCCGCGGCCGGTGGTGCGGCCGGTGAAGGCCGAGACGAGGGTGATCGGCGGGCCGGCGGTGGGCGGCGCGGCGGGCGTGGTGGCGCAGGCGGCGAGTGGCAGGGCCGCGAGGCCGAGAAGCAGGGTTCTGCGCTGCATGGATGGGCTCCGTTTGCCATGGATACGCCGCCCATGCCCGACCGGATCAGGGCCCGGCCCCGGGCACGCGGAGCCCGTGCGGGCTCCGGACCGATTTCCGCAGGGAATCGGCGCCCTATTCCACCGTGACCGACTTGGCGAGGTTGCGCGGCTGGTCCACGTCCGTGCCCTTGGCGACGGCGGTGTGATAGGCCAGAAGCTGCGCCGGCACCGCATAGAGGATCGGCGCCCAGACCGGTTCGACCCCCGGCAGGGTCAGGGTCTTCCAGGTGCCCTGACCGGCCTCGGCCACGCCCTCGGCATCGGACAACAGAAGCACCTTGCCGCTCCGTGCCATCACCTCCTGCATGTTCGACACCGTCTTGTCGAACAGCGCGTCCTTCGGGGCCAGCACGATCACCGGAACCTCCGCGTCGATCAGCGCGATGGGGCCGTGCTTCAGTTCGCCCGATGCATAACCTTCGGCGTGGATGTAGCTGATTTCCTTCAGCTTCAGCGCCCCTTCCAGCGCCAGAGGGAACATCGGGCCGCGCCCCAGGAAC
>JBKBVC010000136.1:0-5800 GCA_046289805.1 Tabrizicola sp. | reverse complement strand
CCTCGTTCACCGCCATGGCGTAGAGGCTCATCCAGTCGTTGATCGTGTGCGGCGGCGTCAGGTTCAGCCCGCGTTCGGCGAGAAGGGCGTCATGGATGCCCTTGGCGCGACGGCGCACCTTCAGGCCGCCGGGCAGGATCCCCTCGCCCTTCATGCCGCGCTCGATGCAGGCATTCATCACCTGCCAGATCCGGTCGAGCCCGGCATCCAGTTCGGCGGCAGAGCGGAACATCAGCTCGTTGGCACGCTTCATCCGGGCGATGCTCAGGCCGGATTTCCGCGCCATCTCCAGCATTTCTGCCGCGGTCTCGAACGGATAGGGCACATCGGCACGCGCCTTTGCCCTTGCGCCGCCGGCCTCGGCGAGTTCGGCGGCGGTCAGGACGAAGCCGCCGCCGATGGAATAGTAGGTCTCCTCCAGGATCACGTCGCCCTGGGCGTCGGTGGCCTTGAGGATCATGCCATTGGCATGGCCGGGCAGGGCGGGGCCGTAATCGAAGACCAGATCCTTCGCAGGATCGAAGGCAAGGGTGCCGATGCCGGGCGCTTCGATGGTTTTCGTCTCTCGGATCTTCGCCAGCGCCGCCTCGGCCTTGTCGGCCTCGTAGGTGTCGGGTGCGAACCCGGCGAGGCCCAGGATCGTCGCCCGGTCGGTCGCATGGCCGACCCCGGTGAAGGCAAGCGAGCCGTGCAGCGAGGCGCGCAGGCCCCGGAAGTGGAAGGGCGAGGCGCGCATAGTGTCCAGGAAGCGCGCGGCGGCGACCATCGGACCCATGGTGTGGCTGGACGACGGGCCGATGCCCACCTTGAACATGTCGAAGACGGAAAGGAACATCAGGAACCCGGATTGGTGAAGGGAGTGGGGCCGAGCCTGTCCGAAGCGGCGACCCGCAGCGCGGCAGGGCGGATCTCGTGCGCGGCGAGAACGGCCTTCAGATGCGGAAAGTCGTCGATGCGGATGCCATAGGGTGCGGGCGGCAACAGGATCAGCCAGCGCACCAGAACGCCGATGTAGTAGCCCAGCACGCCCGGATGATCGGGTGACAGCCAACGCGGCGACTGCGCGGCCAGCATCGCCTCGATCAGGCCCAGCCGTGCCACGATCTGTTCCTGCGCGGCGGCGCGCGCAGCATCGGTGTTTGCCTCTCCAGCCGGGCGGTGCGGGTAGAACATCGCCAGTGCCGCCTGGTGCAGCGCATTCGAGGTGAAGAAGAGCCAGGACAGGAAAGCGCCCCTGTCGGGGTCGGCCGGCCCCGGACCGAGCCGACCCGTCCGGTCCACCAGCCACAGCAGGATCGCCGCCGTCTCGAATATCGGGCCGTCATCGGTTTCCAGCGCCGGGATCAGACCGACCGGATTCACCCGGCGGTACTCCGGGCTGGACAGTGCGCCGCCCTCGATATCGACGATGGCCAGGGTATGCGGCAGTTCCAGCTCTTCCAGTGCAAGGCGGACGATGGTCGAGGCGAAGTCGGGCGCATGATGCAGGGTCAGGGTCACAGCACGCTTCCTTCCGGAGGGTTCGGATATTCGGGCCGGGTGAACGGATGCGGGCCGAGCCCCTCGGCCCGGGCGACGACCGGTGTCTCCACCCGAGCCTCCTGGGTGCGCGCGAGGTTGGCGAGCGCGGGGAACTCCGACAGCCGAAACCAGCGCGCGCCATCCATCGGATAGAGCGCCGACCAGCGGGTCAGGACGGCGGTGTAGACTCCGATGGGTTTCCCGGCGGCAAAGAGGCGTGGATGCCGGGCAGCGGCAGTGTCCAGCAGGCCGAAATGCCGCAGCATCCGGGCCGCCATGATCTCGGCATGCGCGGCGCGCGCGTCCGCGGGGACATACTGGTGGGGGTAGAAGGTCTGCCGCAAGTCGGCATGGGCCGTGTTCGACAGGAAGAACAGCCATTGCAGGAAGGCAAGCCGGTCGGGCTCCTCCGGCGCGGGGCAGAGCCGGTGCGCATCGCCCAGCCACAGAAGGATCGCACCGGTTTCCGCGATCGCGCCCCGTGGCGTCTCCAGCGTCGGGATCAGCCCGGTCGGGTTCAGCGCGCGGTAGGCGATGCTGTCCTGCTGCCGGATCGCCCGGTCCACCAGCGCCGTGCGGTAGGGAATGCCCGCCCCGTCCAGCACGAGGCGGACGATCAGCGAGGCGTTGTCCGGGGCGTAGTGCAGCGTGTACATCGGCGGGCGAATTCCGGGTCCGGCACAGGGTCGCGCAACTCTGCGCACAAGACTGTGCAAAAAGCGACTCTCCGCAACCCGGGGGCGCACTTCGCAACCCGATCCCGTTCATGTTCCGCCAACCTTGTGCGGCCGCGCTGCACGCACTGGACGAGGCGGCGCTTCGGCGCGGGCTTGTGACCTTCGCGGCGGACGGCGACGGCGGCATCCCCCCGAACTGATCGCCCGCGGGCTGGCGCTGGCCGGGTCGGACACCTGAGAAGTGCCTGGCCACCGCCTGTGGCACACAAGACGCTCGCCCTTTCGCCGGCTTTGCGCTATGGCGGGGGCAAAGAAGGGAGTGTCACATGGCTGCCGAGATGTCGCCGATCGACCAGGCCAAGTTCGTCGCAGCGCGGCGGTCGGTGGATTTCGTCGAATCGGGGATGAAGCTGGGTCTCGGCACCGGCTCGACAGCCGCCTGGATGGTGCGCTGCCTCGCGGAACGGGTGCGTGACGAGGGGCTGGACGTGACCTGTGTCGCGACCTCGACGCGCACCGCAGATCTTGCCCGGTCCTGCGGGCTGAAGGTTGTCGCCCTGGACGAGGTGAAATGGCTCGACCTGACGATCGACGGGGCCGACGAATTCGACCAGAACCTCAATCTCATCAAGGGCGGCGGGGCGGCGCTCTTGCAGGAGAAGATCGTGGCGACGGCCAGCGACCGGATGATCGTCATTGCCGATGCCGCCAAGGAGGTTGCGCAGCTGGGCGCCTTCCCGTTGCCGGTCGAGGTGATCCCCTTCGGCTGGCAGACCACCAAGGCGCTGATCGAGGAGACGCTCTACAGCCTCGACGTGATGAACCGTGAGGTCCGCCTGCGCATGGCGGGTGACGCGCCCCTGCGCACCGACGAGGGCCATTTCCTGCTGGATCTGAACCTCAAGCGCATCGGCAACCCGCGCCAGCTGGCCCTGGTTCTGAACCAGATTCCCGGCGTGGTCGAGAACGGCCTGTTCATCGACATCTGCGACGTGGTCGTGATCGGTCAGGGCGACGGTCGGGTGACGGTGCGCGACATCAACTCGGGTCGGGTCGAGAACGGGTCGGTCGATCTGACCGAAAGCCGCAACATCTTTGCCGATCTCGATTGACCGCGTGACCCGCCGGTAACCGGATTGCGCCAGCGGGGGCTTTCGTTCCGGGGCAAGACCGCATAGCTCTGTCGCGCGGCAACGGCAGGGGGGCGGAAATGGCCTTCGACTACGATCTTTTCGTCATCGGTGGCGGATCCGGCGGGGTCCGGGCGGCACGTGTGGCCGCGGGCGATCACGGCGCCAGGGTCGGCCTCGCCGAGGAAAGCCGGATGGGTGGCACCTGCGTCATCCGGGGCTGCGTGCCGAAGAAGCTGATGGTCTTCGCCAGCGCCTATCCCGAAGCCATGGCCGAGGCGCGTGAATACGGTTGGGACGTGACGGCGGGCGGCTTCGACTGGGCGCGCTTTCGCAGCCGGCTGGAGGCCGAGCTGGACCGGCTGGAAGGCGCCTACCGCAACACGCTGAAGAACGCGGGCGTCACCGTCCACGACGCGCGTGCGGTGATCGTGGACCCGCACCGCGTCCGCCTCGCCTCGGGGGAAGAGTTCACCGCGAAACATATCCTGATCGCCACCGGCGGCTGGCCCTTTGTCCCGGACATTCCGGGCCGCGAGCTGGCGGTCACCTCGAACGAGATGTTCCACCTGCCCGCGCTGCCTCGACGCGCTCTGGTGGTGGGCGGTGGCTATATCGCCAGCGAATTCGCATGTATCCTCAACGGTTTGGGAGTCGAGGTCAGTCAGTACTACCGCGGCGCCCAGATCCTGCGCGGCTTTGATGACGAGGCGCGCGGCCATGTCGCCAATGCCATGCAGGCGAACGGCATCGCGATCCATTGCGGCACCGACGTGATGCGGCTGGAAAAGGCGGCCTCCGGCATCCGTGCCGTGGCGACCGACGGCAGCGAGCGGGAGTTCGACCTCGTCCTCTACGCCACCGGGCGTCGCCCGAACACGGCCGGCCTCGGGCTGGAAGGGATCGGGATCACCCTTGGCCGCAATGGCGAGATCCCGGTGGACGCCTACAGCCAGACCGCGGTGCCCTCGGTCTTTGCCGTTGGCGATGTGACCGGCCGCATCAACCTGACCCCAGTCGCGATCCGCGAGGGCCATGCCTTCGCCGACACCGTCTTTGGCGCGAAGCCCACGACCTTCGACCACGACCTCGTCGCCTCGGCCGTCTTCACCCAGCCCGAGATGGGCACCGTGGGCCTGTCCGAGGAGGCCGCACGCGAACGCGAGCCGATCGAGGTCTACGCCACCGCCTTCCGGCCGATGCGCACGCTTTTTGCGGGCAAGCAGGACCGGGTGATGATGAAGCTGATCGTCAGTCAGGCGACGCGCAGGGTCCTCGGCTGCCACATCGTCGCGCCCGAGGCCGGCGAGATGATCCAGCTGGCGGCGATCGCGATCCGCATGGGCGCGACGAAAGAGGATTTCGACGCCACCTGCGCGGTGCATCCGACCATGGCCGAGGAACTGGTGACGATGCGAAAACCGGTGCGGACGGCTTGAGAGGCAGCCGGGACGGGTTGATTTCCGGCCGGATATGACCAGCTTAGGGAAAACGGAAAGAAGAGGTTCGGTTCAATGGCAGGAAGTGGCGGTCCCTGGGGCGGCGGTGGCGGCTCGGGTGGGGATGACCGGGGCGGCAGGGGAAACAGCGACGACGACGGCGGCCGTCGCGGCGGTCGGCCGGGCGCGGGCGGAGGCCAGATCCCCGAGATCGACCAGCTGATGAAACGCGGGCAGGAACAGCTGCGCGTCCTCATGGGGGGCCGCGGCAATCGTGGAACCGGCGGCCCCGGGGGCGCTCCGGAGGGCCCGATCTTCACCAGGCAAGGCATCGGCCTTGGCGTCCTGGCCCTGCTCGCGGTCTGGTCCTTCATGTCCTTCTACACCGTCCGGCCGGAAGAACGTTCGGTCGAGCTCTTCCTTGGCGAAAGTGCCGGCGTCGGCGACCCGGGCCTGAACTTCGCGCCCTGGCCGATCGTGACCTACGAAAAGGTCCAGGTGACGGGCGAGCGGACGACCGACATCGGCACGGGCCCGGGACGCACCGATTCCGGCCTGATGCTGACGCGCGACCAGAACATCGTGGACATAGGCTTCCAGGTGGTCTGGAACATTTCCGATCCCGAGAAATACCTCTTCAACCTGGCCGACCCCGAAGTCGCGATCCGCGCGGTCAGCGAAAGTGCGATGCGCGACATCATCGCCCGGTCGGAACTGTCGCCGATCCTGAACCGCGACCGCGGCGTCATCGCCTCGGACCTGCGCAAGGCGGTTCAGGCCACGCTGGACAGCTACAACTCGGGCATCAGCGTGATTCGCGTCAACCTTCAGGTGGCCCAGCCCCCGCGCGAGGTGATCGATGCCTTCCGCGCCGTGCAGGCGGCCCAGCAGGAACGCGACCGGCTCGAAAAGGAGGCCGATGCCTATGCCAACCAGGTCACCGCGGGCGCGCGCGGCGAGGTGGCACGGCTTCTGGAAGCCGCCGAAGCCTACCGGGCCGAGGCCGTGAACTCGGCCCAGGGCGAGGCGGCGC
>JBKBVC010000135.1:0-5814 GCA_046289805.1 Tabrizicola sp. | reverse complement strand
CGAGGCGCGGCGACTGGGATGGGAGCGGGTCATGCTGGTCGGCGACGCGCCGTATTACAGCCGCTTCGGCTTTCGCAAGCTGGAAGGGGTGGAGATGCCGCCGCCCACCAACCCCGACCGGGTTCTGGGGCTGGAACTGAAGGCCGGGGCCTGGGAGGGCGTGCGCGGAAAGGTCACGAAGGCAACCTGAGCGACCCGGCCGCGGTGGGCATTGCGCGTGGCGCCGGCGGCCCCATATCAGGGGCATGGAGCGCAACCTGACCGAACCGACATCCGACCTTGCTGCCGAGGTGGCCGAGCTTGCCCGCCGCTACAGGCGCGCGAACGGGCCGGTGATCCGGCTGGTCAACCGGCTGGGCGGCGCCTTCGAGGCACAGCTCTCGGCCTTGCCGGAGTCGGTCCGCAGCCAGATCGAGCGGGTGACGGCTCAGGCGCTGGAGGCGTCCTACGGCGTCGCCGCCCGGACGCCGGACCTGGGGCCGCGCGGGCCGATTGCCGCCGTGATCGCAAGCGGGGCCGCCGGCGGGGCGGGGGGGCTACCGACGGCGGTGGCCGAACTGCCGGTGACGGTGACGCTGTTCCTGACCGCGATCCGGGCCGAGGCCCGGGCGGCGGGCCTCGATCCGAACGAGGACTGGGTGCGCGCCGAATGTCTGCAGGTGTTCTCGGCCGGAAGCCCGCTGAAACAGGATGACGGGGTCAACACCTCCTTCATCGGCTCGCGGCTGGCGCTGACGGGTTCGGCGGTCCAGAACCTGATCGCCGCCATTGCTCCGAAACTTGCGGCGGTGCTGGGCCAGAAGCTGGCCGCCCAGGCGATACCGGTCCTGGGCGCGGTATCGGGCGCCACGCTGAACGCGGCCTATCTGACGTTTTACCGCGAGGTGGCGCGGGTGCGCTTTGCCTTGCTGAAGCTGGCCCAAGTGCACGGGACGGAGGCCGTCGAAGCCGAGTTCCGGCTTGCGGTGACGCCGCCCAGGGTGATCCGGGCCTGAGCAGGCTACGATTTCCATGCGAAGGATCTTGGGTTTCCTCCGGCGTTGCGAATAAATGCCCGCGACGCAAGGGGAGGGGGAGCATGAGCACAGATGTCATCGTCAGGCTGAAGGAAATGGCCGCCGATCCGGGCCGGGTCTGGATTGTCGGGGGCGCCACCTATGCGGGCCTGCTGGCCGAGACGGGGCGGCTGGCGAACGCGCTTCTGTCGCTCGGGCTGCGGCGGGGCGATCGGCTGCTCCTTCAGGTCGAGAAGTGCGAGGCGGTGCTGTCGCTTTACCTTGCCTGCCTGCGGGCGGGAGTGGTGTTCCTGCCGGTAAACCCCGGCTACACCGTCGCCGAGACCGCGCATTTCCTGACCGATGCCGAACCGGCCCTGGCCGTCACCGATCCGGCCCGTGTCGCGGATCTGGCCGGCCTTGGCGCGCGGGTCATGGCCTTGCCCGAGCTTCTGGCGCTGGCCGGGAAGCAGCGGGCCGACTTCGAGGATCCGGCGCATGGGCCGGATGACCTGGCGGCGATCCTCTATACTTCGGGCACCACGGGGCGGTCGAAAGGCGTGATGCTGAGCCGCGAGAACCTGGCATCGAACGCCGAGGCGCTGGTGCAGCTTTGGCGGTTCAGCGAGTCCGACGTGCTTCTGCATGCGCTGCCGGTATTCCACACGCACGGGCTGTTCGTGGCGACGAACTGTGTGCTCTATTCGGGTGCGCGCATGATCTTCCACCCTGCGTTCCAGCCCGCTGCCGTCCTGGCCGACCTGCCGCGGGCGACGGTGATGATGGGCGTGCCGACCTTCTACACGCGGCTCCTGGCCGACCCCGGCCTGACGCGCGAGGCCACCGCGCACATGCGGCTGTTCATCTCCGGCTCGGCGCCCCTGTCGCCCGCGACCCATGCCGAGTGGCAGGCCCGCACCGGGCATGCGATCCTGGAACGCTACGGGATGACCGAGACCAACATGATCACCTCGAACCCCTACGAGGGCGAGCGGCGGGCCGGGACGGTGGGTATGCCGCTGCCGGGCGTGGAGGTGCGGATCGCCGGGCCGGATGGCAGCGTGTTGCCGCCGGGAGAGGCCGGGGCGATCGAGGTCAGGGGGCCGAACGTGTTCAAGGGCTACTGGCGGCTGCCCGAGAAGACGGCCGAGGAGTTCCGCGACGGCTGGTTCGTCACCGGCGACCTGGGGGCCTTCGACGCAGACGGCTACCTGTCGATCCTCGGGCGCGCCAAGGATCTGGTGATCACGGGCGGGCTGAACGTCTATCCGGCAGAGGTCGAGGCGGCGCTTGATGATCTGCCGGGTGTTGCGGCCTCGGCCGTGATCGGGGTGCCGCATCCCGATTTCGGCGAGGCGGTCGTGGCCTGCCTGGTTCCCGCGCCCGGGGCGGACCTTTCCGAAGAGCGAATCCGTCTTGCCCTGCGGGACAGGCTGGCGGCCTTCAAGATTCCGAAACGGGTGCTGGTGCTGGACGAATTGCCGCGAAACGCAATGGGCAAGGTCCAGAAGGCGGCACTGCGTCAGGCCCATGCCGGGCTGTTTGCCTCTGGCTGACCGGGCATCCTGACGGAAGGTATTTCGGAAAACTCTTTCTGAAACAGATGGTTGGCCGGCCACGTGCCAGGCCGTGCCGGTTGGGGTTCGGCGGTATGGCAAGCGGCATAGGATGATCGGGGCCGAGCAGGAGTTCGCCTATACCTTAGGTTTAATTCCTCGGAATAAACCTCCGGCAAGTAGCCAGGGGTGCCGTCGTGGTGCATCGGATTTCCCATCCCGGCCGTTACACAATCGTTACCGCCGGGACATGATGCAAGCTCGCTAGAGAGGAACAGACGATGACACCGAAGACAAAGGAAGACGTCCTGTCGCGCCGCAAGGCCCTGACCCGGATCGCGGGCCTTGCCCTCGGCGCCTATGCGGTGCCGGCAGTCACCACCCTGAGCGTCGCCCAGGCGGGCAGCGGATCGAGCGGCTCCAGTTCGTCCAGCGGATCGAGCTCGTCCAGCGGGCCGAGCTCGTCCAGCGGGCCGAGCCGCTCGGGCGGCACGGGCGGGTCCAGCAGCTCCACCTCGCCCAGCACCTGCTCGGGGCCGAGCGACGATGACGCCGGTTGCAGCGCGACGGCGCCCCAGCCCTGATTGCGCACCGCAGATACCTTGGCACCAAACGGTGCCAAGGGTAACCGGACAGTCCGTGATGCACCAGTATGTCACCTTTCGTGGTCTGCGGGCCCCGCTGCGCCTGCACGCGGCAGACGCGGTGCTGAGCCTCCTGCCGCAGGTCTTTGCGCGCTGGTCCTTTTCTGCCAGGGCAGACGAGACGGGGGAAGCGCCCTTCTTTTCGATCGGCGGGTGCGAGAACGGGCTTCTGGCCTGCGAAAGCCATGTCGATGATCGCCCGGTGCGCCGCTTCGATGCGGTGAACGCGGTCTGCGATGCCGTCTCGGCGATTGCCCTCGTGCTGCCGGCCGAGGACGACCGGCTGATCTGCCTGCATGCGGCCGCGGTCGAAATGGCTGGGCGCCTGGTGGTCTTTCCCAATGTCCGGCGGGCAGGGAAAAGCACGCTGTCCTCGGCCCTGGCCCGGGCGGGTCATCCGCTGTTCAGCGACGATGTGCTGCCCCTCTCCTTCACCACGGATAATCTCGCCTGGGGGCGGGCCATGGGGATTGCCCCGCGCCTGCGTCTGCCTTTGCCAGCGACGGTCGATCCCTTCTTCCGGGACTGGGTGGACAGCGTGGCCGGGCCGAAGAACCGGCAGTACCAGTATCTGTGTCTGCGGGACCAGCCGGCGCATGGCCTGGTCCGCCCGCTGGGGGCCTTCGTGATCCTCGACCGGCGCGACGAGCGCATCCTGCCCCGATTGGAGCCGGTAGCGCCGGATGCGGCGCTGGATGCGCTGCTGCATCAGAACTTCACCCGCGACCGCCATTCGGGCGACGTTCTGTTGGCGATGGCTGCGGTGCTGGCCATGCGCCCCGTGTTCCGGCTGACCTATGACGACCTGTCCGAAGCCGTGGCCTGCCTGGAGCAGGCCTTTGCAGGCTGGCCGGATGACCTGCCCTTGCAACCTGTCAGCCCGGACCGCCGCTTCCGGCTGGCGGATTTCGGCGCGCGCGGAATGGTCGGTTGCGGCACCCGAGGGCGGGTCCGGCAGCGCCCTGGCACGGTCGTGGCCGAAATCGGCGGGACCCTCTACCTTGCCGATGCCGAGGGGAGGGCCATCCACCGGATGGACGGGATGGCGGCGCTGATCTGGGAGCTTCTGGCGGATCCCGCGCTGCCGGAGGACATTGCCGCCGATCTGGCCGAGGCCTTTCCCGACACGCCGCGGGCCCGGATCGCTGCCGATCTGGAGGCCCTGACCGACAGGCTCATGGGATATGCCCTGATCTGCTGCGAGGCCGAGGGCTGACCCACCGGCTCAGGTCTCGACGGTCGCCAGCCAGTCCATCAACAGCGGCCTGGCGCTTTCGGCGCCCTCGGCACGGGCCCGGTCGATCACCTTGCGTGCCTCGGTCAGATCCACCCGGCGCAGAAGTGCCTTGACCGGCCCGACCGAGGCCGGCCGCATCGAGAGCGTCCGGAAACCGATTGCTGCCAGCGCCAGCGCCTCGATCGGCCGGCCCGCATCCTCGCCGCAGAAGGAGAGGGGGGTGCCGGTCTCGGCACAGCGGGCGACGATCTGTTCGAGGAAGGACAGGAACGACAGGTTCAGCGTGTCGTAGCGGCGGCGCACCAGTTCGTTTTCGCGGTCGGCGGCGAAGAAGAACTGTTTCAGGTCGTTGCCGCCAACCGAGATGAAATCCGTCAGCTCGAAGAAGCTTTTCGGCGCGAAGGCCAGCGAGGGCGTCTCCATCATCGCCCCGATCTCGATCCGTTCGGGGACCGGGTGGCCCAGCGACTTCTCGCGGTGCAACTCGCGCAGGGCGTAGCTGCGCGCCTGCTGGAACTCGCTCATCTCGGTGATGAGGGGGAACATGATCGTGAGCGGACGCCCTTTCGCGGCACGGATCAGCGCCTGAAGCTGCATGCGCATGACGCCGGGCTTGTCGAGGCCCACCCGCACCGCGCGCCAGCCCATGGCGGGGTTCGGCTCCTCGGGCGGCTTCATGTAGGGCAGCACCTTGTCCGAGCCGATGTCGAGCGTGCGGAAGGCCACGCGCTTGCCCTTGGCCGCATCCATGACCCGGGCATAAAGCGCGGCGAGTTCTGCCCGCTGCGGCATCTTGGAGCGGATCAGGAATTGCAGCTCGGTCCGGAAGAGGCCGACCCCGTCGGCGCCCGAGCCTTCGAGGCTGGGCAGGTCGGCCATGAGCCCGGCGTTCATGTGCAGCGAGATGGTCGTGCCACAGAGCGTGGTCGCGGGCAGGTTGCGCAAGCTGGCGTAGCGTTTCTGCGCTTCGGCCTGCATGGCGATCTTGTCGCGGAAGGCGCGGGCGACGGTCTCCTCGGGGCGCAGGTGGACGATGCCCTGGTCGCCATCGACAAGGATCGGGTCGCCGTTCAGCGCCTCGGCCACCACGCGATGGGCGTTGATGACCAGGGGAATCGCCAGCGCCCGGGCGACGATGGCGGCATGGCTGCCGACCGAGCCTTCCTCGAGCACCACGCCCTTCAGCTTGCGGCCATAGTCGAGGAGTTCCGCCGGCCCGATGTTGCGCGCGACGAGGACCGGGTTGTCCGGCATCTCGGCCCCGGTATCGGCGCCTTGCCCGGTCAGGATCCGCAACAGGCGGTTCGACAGGTCGTCCAGATCCTGCAACCGTTCGCGCAGGTAGGGGTCAGGCACCTGTTCCATCCGCGCGCGGGCGGCGG
>JBKBVC010000134.1:0-5832 GCA_046289805.1 Tabrizicola sp. | reverse complement strand
AGGATGCGCAGCGCCCGTCCCGGGGGCAGCACCGCATCGAAGGGCGCGCCCGCCGCCGCCCGTCCGGGTTCCAGCGGCAGTTCCCACGGCCCCGTTCCGGACAGCGCGCCGTGCGCGATCCCGTAGCCGTCGACCGCCGAATTGGCCGCCGGCGGGTTGGGGCGAAGTGCCACTACGGGTTCGGCCAGCACCCGCCCCCCCGCCGCAGCGACCGCCATCTCCTCGACCCCCGCGACAGGCCGCATCACCGCGCGAAGCCGTGACAGGGCCTCGTCGACCGGCAGCCAGTCCACCCCCTGCGGCAGGGCGAAGCAGTCGTTCGAGAACCGCGGCGGCGTCAGCGGCACGGCGGCCGGGCGCGCGCCGTCGCGGGGCACTCCCAGGATCCAGCCCTCCTCTGGCTCCTCCGGCCCCGCCATCAGCGCCGCAAGCCCGCCGTCCTGCATCCGCGCCCAGAGCCAGTCGGCCAGAACACGCACCTGGGCAGCATCCGTGACCTCGCCGTCGCGCCGGTCGGGCGGCAGGAGCGCGGGATAGACCTCGGCCATCACCACCCGCGCCGTCGCGATGGGCTCGAAGGGCCAGACCGCAGCGCCATGGGTGGCACGCAGCCGCGCGAGAACCGGCAGGCCGGTCAGCGTCTGCGCCCCGACGGCGCCGGCGCCCGCCAGCTGCCAGACCGATTTCGGCGCCACGCCCGCCGCGCGCGCCACCCGTTCGGTGGTGCGGAACGCGACAAGGCCCGGCGGAAGCGCAGGCCTTCGCCGCGGCAGCCCCGGAACCTCGGCCGCACCATTGCCCCAGAACGGCCCGCCGCCGGGGAAGCGCGCATTCGCCTCGGCCGCGACCGCGCGATGGTTCGACGTGTGATCCGCGCCTTCGATCACCCGTGCCGCCAGCCAATCCCAGACCGCCAGTGCCTGCGCCTGCCCGGTCAGCGCCGCCGCGAAGCCGGCGGGAAAGCCGAAGGCGAAGTCGGCGCCGAGGAGAAGCCGCCCCGGCCGGGCGCAGAGCGCGTCCAGCGCCCTCTCGGCCGCCGACCGGGTCGGAAGGTTTTCAACGGTCGCACCCGCCGCGTCCCGCACCGCGAGCCAGATCGAGTCCCTGCCGCGCTTCGGCCCCCGTGCCGCCGACCAGTCCAGCACCGCGATCCTCTCGAATGTCATAGGCCCACCTCTCCAAGAACGAAATCGGCCACCCGAACCACGTCATTGAGGGGCAGCACCGGAACGGCAAGGCCGTCCAACAGCGGATGTCCCGCCGGCAGGGTCGAGGCCACCGCCCGAACGGTCGCGTTGTCGCGGGCGATCAACGGCTGGCCTGCCTCGGGACGATGCGCCTCGACCTTCGGGTGAGCGGAGCGTTTGTAACCCTCGACCAGCACCAGATCACACGGCGAAAGCCGCGCCAGAAGCGCGTCGAGCGGGGGCTCCTCGGCGCCGCGAAGTTCGGTCATCAGGGCCCAGCGGAAGGGCGAGGACAGGATCACCTGTCCGGCGCCGGCCGCCCGGTGACGGAAGCTGTCGGTGCCGGGCACGTCCACCTCGGTCTCGTGATGGGCGTGCTTGACCGTGCTGACCTTGAGGCCACGGCGCGCGATTTCCGCCACCAGACCCGTCATCAGCGTGGTCTTGCCCGTGTTCTTCCAGCCGCAGACGCCGTAGATCCTCACGGCATCCGCGCCAGTTCTTCGGCCCGCTTCAGATCCTCGGGCGTGTTGACGTTGAAGAAGGGATCGAAGGGCGTGCTGGTGAACAGCGCCGATCCGGCACCGTGCCTGTCGGTCCAGGCCACGATCTTCCGCAGCCCACCGGCGAGGGCCGCGCGCAGATCCTCGCGCAGCGTCACGGGCCAGAGGCCGAAGGTGGGATGCCTCTGGGGATGGCCCTCGGTGTCGGGGCTCAGGGCGAGGCAGAGGCCCGAGGGCGCGGCATTCGCGACCAGCCGTTCCACCAGGTCTCGCGGGAAGAAAGGCGTATCGGCAGCGACCGTCACGATCGCCGGCGCACCGCGGGCGGCAGCCCAGTCGAGACCGGACAGCACCCCCGCCAGCGGCCCCGGCCAGTCGGGCATGCTGTCGGGCAGGACCGGCAGGCCGAAACCGGCGAAACGGGTCGGATCAGCGTTGGCGTTGATCGCCACCGCGCCGACCTGGGGGACAAGGCGGTCGAGCACATGGTCGAGCAGGCGACGGCCTGCCAGCGGCAGCAGACCCTTGTCCTTTCCGCCCATCCGGGTCGCGCGTCCGCCGGCCAGCACGACACCGACGATGCGTCCCTGCGGCGATGGTGCCTTCGGTTGGCTCATCATCCGCGCCCGGTCATCTCAATCATCGCTGTCGGCCCCCTTGCGACGGTGGCGGCGGTCTTCCTCCTCGCCCGAGAGCGAGGCATCGCGGATCAGCCTGTCACCGCCCGACAGGCACAGGAACCGTTGGCCGCGCATCCGTCCGATCAGCGTCAGCCCGACCTGACGCGCGATCTCGACCCCCCAGGCAGTGAAGCCCGAGCGGCTCGCCAGCACCGGAATGCCCATGAGCGCAGTCTTGATGACCATCTCGCTGGTCAGACGGCCAGTGGTGTAGAGGATCTTGTCCGCCCCGTCTTCGCCTGCCCGCCACATCCAGCCCGCGATCTTGTCCACTGCATTGTGGCGGCCCACGTCTTCCATGTAGACCAGAACGCTGTCGCGCCGACACAGGACGGTGCCGTGAATGGCCCCCGCCTCGAGATAGAGCGAAGGGGTCGTGTTGATCTGCCGCGCGAGCGCATAGAGCCAGCTTGTGCGCACCTCGGCGGCGGGAAGGATCAGTCCGTCGAGCCCGGCCATCATGTCGCCGAACACGGTGCCCACCGCACAGCCCGAGGTGCGGGTCTTCTTGCGCATGTTCACCTCGTGGCGCGTGGGGGCGGCGGTGCGCACCACCACCGCATCCACTTCGGGATCAAAATCCACTGCGGTGACCTCGTCGCCGTCCTTCAGCATGCCCTGATTGCGCAGGAACCCCACTGCCAGAAGGTCGGGGTGGTCTCCGATCGTCATCGCGGTTACGATTTCCTGACTGTTGAGGAAGATCGTGAGCGGCCGTTCCTCGATCACCCGAACCTCGACGATCTCTCCGGCCTGATTCGTGCCAGCGACGGCGCGCGTCAGGCCCGGCGCCTCGGGTTGCGGCAGGATCTGCGGGACGGACATCGGGGGGATCATCCGGCGAAGTTTGCATCAGGACGCGCCGACTCTACCAACATGGATCGGGCAAGCAAGGGTGACTGCATGAGGCTGGGCGTGGTTGTGGCAGAGCAGCGGAGCGGGGTGGACCGCATCCTGTCCGAGGTGGCCGACAGACTCGCCACCGAGGGCTGGCGGCTGGCCGGCGCGGTCCAGGAAAACCCCGAAGTCCCGGGGCGGCGCTGCGACATGGACCTCATCCTGCTTGGCAACGGCGCTCGGTTCCGCATCAGCGAGAGCCGCGGTGTGCTCGCCCGCGGCTGCCGACTGGACCCGGCCGGGCTCGAGGCTGCCGCGGGCGCGATTGCCTCCACGCTCGAGACCGATCTGCCCGATCTCGTCATCATCAACAAGTTCGGCAAGTCCGAGCTCGCCGGCCGTGGCTTCCGCCCGATCATCGCCCGGGCGCTGGAACTGGATCTGCCGGTGATCGTGGGGCTGAACAGCGCGAACCGCGATGGATTCGAAGCCTTCGCGCAGGGTCTGGCCACGCCCCTTCCAGCCCGGATCGATCCCGTTCTCGCGTGGTGTCAGGGTGCAGTCCGGATGACGGCATGATAGACTTCCTCTATCAAGCGACGGAGCTGTGATCTTGACCTGCGCGAGGTCGCTGGCCATGCCTAGGACCGAAATCCAACGGAGGGCAGACACATGGTGCTCGATACGCGCGCGCCGGGCATCTGGAAATCCGGCCGCGGCAAGGGGCGCGCCACGCCGAAGGGGCGGCAGATCGACGAGACAGCGCTGGCCGAGGTGCGGTCGCTTCTGGACGGTCGTCCGCGTCGGCGCGATCTGCTGATCGAGTTCCTGCATCTCCTGCAGGACTCCTTCGGCCACCTGTCGGCCCGCCATCTGCGGGCGCTGGCCGAAGAGCTGCGCCTCAGCCAGGCCGAGGTCTGGGAGGTCGCCACCTTCTACGCCCATTTCGACCCCGTGCGCGAAGGCGAGACCCCGCCGCCCGCGCTGACGATCCGGGTCTGCGACTCGCTTTCCTGCGAGCTGGCCGGCGCGCAGGCGCTGAAGGCGGCTCTCGAGGCGGGCACCGACCCGGCCGAGGTGCGCATCCTGCGCGCGCCCTGCATGGGCCGCTGCGACACCGCGCCGGTGGCCGAGGTCGGCCACCGCCACGTGGACCACGCCACGCCTGAATCGGTGCTGGCTGCGATGACCGGCGACCGGCATCCGGTCATCCCGCCCTATGAGGATCTCGCCGCCTATCTTGCCGGGGGCGGCTATGCGAAGCTGCTGGATCTGCGGCAGGGTGGCGACTGGCAGGCGGTGCAAGCCACGGTCATCGCCTCGGGGCTGCGCGGTCTTGGCGGGGCGGGGTTTCCTTCGGGCAGGAAATGGGGCTTCGTGCGCGCCAATCCGGGGCCCCGCTATCTGGCCGTCAATGGCGACGAGGGCGAACCCGGAACCTTCAAGGACCGCTTCTATCTGGAACGCACGCCGCATCTGATGCTGGAGGGGATGCTGATCGCGGCCTGGGCGGTCGAGGCGGAACGCTGCTTCATCTACATGCGCGATGAATACCCGGCGGTGCGCCAAATCCTGGCGAAGGAGATTGCGGCGATCGAATCCGCGGGGATCGTCGAAGCCGGCTACATAGAACTTCGCCGCGGGGCGGGTGCCTACATCTGCGGCGAGGAATCGGCGATGCTGGAAAGCATCGAGGGCAAACGCGGCCTGCCCCGCCACCGTCCGCCCTATGTGGCGCAGGTCGGCCTCTGGGGGCGGCCGACGCTTGTGCACAACGTCGAGACGCTGCACTGGGTCGCACGGGTGTTGCGCGAGGGCCCCGAGATCCTCTCGGGGGTCGAGAAAAACGGCCGCAAGGGTCTGCGCAGCTATTCGGTCTCGGGCCGGGTGGCGAAGCCCGGCGTGTATCTCCTGCCGGCCGGGTCCACAATCCGCGACGTGATCGCGGCGGCAGGCGGCATGGCGGACGGGCATGAGTTCAAGGCCTATCAGCCCGGCGGGCCGTCCTCGGGCCTGCTGCCTGCCTCGATCGACGACGTGCCGCTCGATTTCGACACGCTGCAGCCCCTTGGCAGCTTCATCGGTTCTGCGGCGGTGGTGGTGCTGTCGCAGCACGACAGCGCCCGGGCGGCGGCACTGAACATGCTGCGGTTCTTCGAGGACGAGAGCTGCGGCCAGTGCACGCCTTGCCGGGTGGGCTGCGAGAAGGCGGTGAAACTGATGCAGGCCGAAGGCTGGAACACGCCGCTGCTGGAGGAACTGAGCCAGGTCATGTCCGATGCCTCGATCTGCGGGCTGGGGCAGGCGGCACCGAATCCCATCCGGTCGGTGATCCGGCATTTCCCGAAGGAGATCTGAGCCATGTGCAACCGCCAGCGAACCGGGGCCGAAAGATGACCGACATCCCCTTCACCCTCGACGGTCGCCCGGTGGTGGCCCGCCCCGGCCAGTCGATCTGGGACGTGGCCCGAGGCGGCGGGCTGGTGCTGCCGCATCTCTGCCACAAACCGGCGCCGGGATACCGCCCCGACGGCAACTGCCGCGCCTGCGTCGTCGAGATCGAGGGCGAACGCACGCTTGCGGCATCCTGCATCCGCGAACCCACACCGGGCATGGTCGTGCATA
>JBKBVC010000133.1:0-5848 GCA_046289805.1 Tabrizicola sp. | reverse complement strand
TGGCGATGGTCACCCAGTTCTGCTTCGAGGCCGAACCGGTCATCGACTGGGTGAACCGGATCCAGGCCGAGGGCATCAAGCTGCCGGTCCATATCGGGATCGCCGGGCCTGCCAAGCTGCAAACGCTCATCAAGTTCGCCATTGCCTGCGGCGTCGGCCCCAGCTTGCGCGTCCTGCAAAAGCGCGCGATGGACGTGACCAAGCTGCTCCTGCCCTATGAACCGACCGAGATCCTCGAGGCACTCGCCGCCCACAAGGCCGCAAACCCCGGCTTCGGGATCGAGCAGGTCCATTTCTTCCCCCTCGGCGGCATCAAGACCAATGCCGCCTGGGTCACCGAACACGGCGGCGCCTCGGGCGTTCCCGCCTCTGCCACCGCCTAAGACAAAGGTTTAGGAATGACCCGTACTATCGTTGAATCCAAAACGAAAACCGTCGTCATCGGTTTCGATGAACCCTTCTGCGTGATCGGCGAACGCATCAACCCCACGGGCCGCAAGAAGCTGGCCGCGGAACTTGAGGCAGGAAACTTCGAGACCGTCATCAAGGATGCGCTGGAACAGGTCGCCTGCGGCGCCACCGTCCTCGACATCAACTCGGGCGCGGTCTTCACCAACAAGATGGCAGAAGACCCGCGCTATGCCGACAACAACTTCGTCGAGCCGCCGCTGATGAAGGCGCTGATCGAGATCGTCCAGCAGACCGTAGACGTGCCGCTCTGCATCGACTCGTCGGTCCCCGGCGCGCTGGAAGCGGGCCTGAAGGCCTGCGAAGGCCGTCCGCTTCTGAACTCGGTCACGGGCGAGGAGGAACGCCTGGAACTCGTCCTGCCGCTCGTCAAGAAATACAACGTCCCCGTCGTCGCCATCTCGAACGACGACACCGGCATCTCGCCCGACCCCGACGTGCGCTTTGCCGTGGCCAAGAAGATCGTGCAGCGCGCCGCCGACCACGGCATCCCCGCGCATGACATCGTGGTCGATCCGCTGGTGATGCCCATCGGCGCGATGGCCACGGCCGGGCAGCAGGTCTTCACCCTCGTCCGCCGCCTGCGCGAGGAACTGGGCGTCAACACCACCTGCGGTGCGTCGAACATCTCCTTCGGCCTGCCGCACCGCCACGGCATCAACGGCGCCTTCCTGCCCATGGCGATCGGCGCGGGCATGACCTCGGCGATCATGAACCCCGTCCGCCAGCAGGAGATGGAGGCGATCCGCGCTGCCAACTTCCTGATGAACCACGACCCGAACGGCGGCGAATGGATCCGCTTCGCCAAGGTGCTCGAGGCCGTCGAGGGCGGCATGACCTTCGCCGAAGCCTCCGCCGCCGCCTCCCAGGCCGCCGGCGGTCGTCGCGGCGGCCGTCGGGGTCGCGCCTGAGCCAATGGGGCTGCCCGCCGTTCCGGGCAGTCCTCCCGTCCCCTTTCATCTGTCCGCAAATATCCCCGCCAGAGTCACCTCCGAGCGGTCTTGCGTCGCCGGCGCAAGACCGCGAGACAGAAGGACTTCGCGCGGCACGCGCTCCTGCTGACAGCCGCCCCGACCGGCGCTGCCCTTCACCTTTGCGGCACCGCGCGCCCACCCCGGTTGCGCCCGGCTGTCGCCCTTGGCACCCTCGCCCGATGCCAGCCCGCCTCGCCTTCGCCGTTGCGCTCCTCCTCGCCCCCGCCGCCGGGGCGCAGGGCCTGACCTTCCCCTTCGATGCCACCGGCAAGGCGGCGCTCGAAACCGGCTACGACATGGCCGCCGCGGCGCTGGCGAACGCCCTGGTCCTGTCCCGCGACGCGGCTTGGCTGGCCGGCACCCGCCCCATGCCGCCCCATATCCGCCGAGCGCTGCTTGCCTGGTATCCCGCCGAACTCCTCGACAGCATCGAATACCGCACCGGCATCGCCGAGGATTCGACGCTGCAATCGCTCGCCATCCGCTATGGCGAGGCCAATGCGATCACGCTGATCGACACCATCGTCTTTGCCGATGCCCGCGAGGCCGAGACCGACATCGCGCTCTGGGCGCATGAGGTCAAGCATGTCGAACAGGTCCGCCGCTGGGGCCTGATGGGCTTTGCGCAACGCTATGTCCGCGACCATCGCGCGGTCGAAGCCGAGGCCTATGCCATCGGCGCCGAGGTCAAGGCGCGCCTGGGCGGCAACTGATCGACCGGCGGCACCGCTCAGTCCTCCGGCGGGGGCGACAGCCGGGTGAAGGGGAACTCCACCTCTCCGAAGCGCCCCATCCGGACGCGGGTCGCCATCGTTCCGGCGTCGCAGCGGTAGGCGACGACCCCTTCGCTGCCGGCATCTCCCGGCCCGGTCAGCGCGACCGAGGCACTGATGCCGGGACCGCTCACATCGCCATTGGCCACGGTGGACCCGGTTCCGTCCGAACAGCCGGCCAGCCGCCCCGGCGCCGGAATCGACCAGCGCCCGGTGGACCGGCCGGCCGTGCCACGGACATCGACTGTCGTGGTTCCATGCGGGTCAGTCTCCAGGAACTGGAGGTCGATCGGCACGTTCGAGGTGACGAAGCTGCCGTCCTCGTCGATCTGCACATAGATCGGTCCCATGGCATTGCGCGACAGGGGCGCGCCGGCCCGGCGCAGCACGTCCAGGAGAGGCCGCGTGTCGCCCTGCCAGCTGCCCACCAGGCAGCGGTCGATCTCGGTCGAGCCCTGGCACGGCTCGCAGGCCGCCGTGCGCCGCAGCCGCAGCGTGACCTCGCGGGGCGCGTCCCCGGTTTCCATGGCCACGAAGCGCAACTCGGTCTCGCCGCCGTCGCGCGTGTCCATGGCAGAGCGCCAGCCGTCCTGCCAGTCGTATTCCGAGTTCAGCCGGCTGGACAGGTTCGCACCGCTCAGCCGGTTCTCCCAGCGGCCGCAGTCGTACCAGGCCATGCCGGGGATCAGCGCGAAGGGTTCGAAGGTCAACCGCTGGCTGCCGCTTTCGGTGACCTGCACCGATTCCACCGGGAACCGGCCCTCGAGCCCGAGGGGCTGGTCATGCGGATGCAGGATCGCCTCGTCGGCATAGGCTTCGGCAAAGTCCAGCCATTCGGCTTCCGACATGGCGTCCCGCATCGCGGCACGCTGGGCGCCGGCGCTGCCCTCGCCCGACATTCCGGCCAGAAACGGCATCAGCGCGGCGATGTCGCGATGCTGGATCAGCCAGTAGAAGAAGATGACCGCCTCGTAGCGCATTTCGTAAAGCGGCCGCCGCTCGGCAACGGCGGCATTGAAATCGGCACCCCAGCCCGCTGTGCCGCGACTGTCGGCGATGGCATGGGCCGCGAAGGCCTCGGCCGACCCCTCGATCCACCAGTCGGCGACGGATCCGACGCCGGCCATCTGGTCGGGGCTCAGCGTCGCATACTGCACGCAATGGAACAGCTCGTGCGCGAGGGTTGTGGGGAAATCGGCCGTGACCCCGCCCGGTCCCCAGAGGAACTGCGTCATCCGGCATTCGCTGACCGCGCGGTCGAGCGGATCCCAGGCCTGCGCCAGGACCGAGCGTTCCCCGGGGGAATGCCGCGCCTCGGGCTCGAACTGGTCGGCCAGAAGCAGGATCGTGACATCCCCGATGCGATAGGATCCCAGCGCCGCCAGCCCCGCCGTGGCCTCGCGCGCCGCCGCCTCGACGGCGGCCACGGTGTCCGGACGAAAGGCCCAGTCGGCGTTCAGATCGGCAATGGCCCGCAGGCTGCGCTCTCCGCCCGGCGTGGGGAAGCTGAAGCGAAACAGTTCGGCGCAGGTCAGATCATCCACCCCGGCAACCCCGAACGAGGCGATGTAGCCCTCTGTCATGCAGTCGGCCAGCTGCGCCTCGGCGGGCGCGGAAAGCAGAAGAACGGCGAACGAGAGGTTGCAGGAACGCATCCGGCCCTCCGCAGGCATGCCGAGTGACCATAGCATGTCTGCGCGCGTTCGACATGCGGTTTCCTCCGTCCTGCCGGTCCGCAGACCCGGCGCCGTCATGGTTGGCCGCAGTGCAAAGGCTTGCCGTCACCGGACAGGCCGGTCAGCGATCCGTCTCTCGTGGCCTGCCCAAGGTCCGGATCATCCGGCCACCGCCCGCAGTCGCGTCGCCCGCACGGCCGGCACCCGGTCCACCTCGACGCAGGTGAAGACATGCAGCGTGTCCAGCTCGCGGTCCGCGACCGCGTGGTCGCCGACCCATCCCCCCATGCCCAGATAGGTCCGCAAGAGCGGCGGCAGCCCCGCCAGCGCCATCCTCCGGTCGCCGACCGGCCCGGCCGCGGTCAGGGCCACCACCTCCGCCGCCTTGCGCCCCGGCAGATGCTCCGCCGGTCCGACAAACTCGGCGGCAAGCAAGGCCAGCCCCGCCCGGTGCCGCGCCCAGTCCGCCCCCCGGAACGAGGTGCAGCCGACCAGCAGTCCCGCCTGCCCCTCGTCCACGATCCGCGTCATCGCCCCCCAGGCAAGCCGCAGCACATCGGGATGCACGCCCCCCGGTGCCGCACAGAACCGCCCCATCTCGGCGATCGGCCGCGCATAGCCGGACAGGGGCGCGACATCGTAGAACCGCGCCGCATAGCCCTGCGCCAGCCCCGCCCCCCAGCCGAACAGCATGACCCGGAAATAGGCAAGCATCTCGCCCTCACCTTCGACCAGCACATGCGCCGACAGTGCGTCCTGCGCATCCTGCTCCCGGCCCGAGAGGCGTGGAAAGGCGGCGGACCTGAAGGCCATGACCCGTGCCATGTCGGCCCGCCCCTCGGCCAGCCGCGCGATCAACTTGCCTTTCCGGATCGGCTCCACGACTTTTCTCCCGGCCACGGACAGACTAGATGGGTCAGGCAAAGGAGACCAGCATGGACAAGATCGTCAAGACCGACGCCGAATGGCAGGCCCAGCTTTCCGACCTTGCCTACAGGGTGACGCGCAAGCACGCGACCGAACGCGCCTTTACCCATGACGATTTCCCGAAGAGGCCCGGCATCTTCCGCTGCGTCTGCTGCGGCGCGCCCCTGTTCGACCAGGCGACCAAGTTCGACAGCGGCACCGGCTGGCCCTCTTTCTACGCCCCCATCGACCCCGAGATGGTGGGCGAGCAGGAGGACCGCAGCTGGTTCATGCGCCGGACCGAGGTGCACTGCAACCGCTGCGACGCGCATCTGGGCCATGTCTTCCCCGACGGCCCCGCCCCCACGGGCCTGCGCTACTGCATCAACGGCGTTGCACTGACCTTCGACCCGTCGGACTGAGCCCTACCCCTGCCATCCTACCGGTTCAGCACGTCGCTGGCCTGGATCCGGCCGAAGCTGCCCAGAAGCTGCTGGATGAAGGACAGGCCCTTCACGTTCGGCTGGGTGACACGGCGCGACAGTTCCACCACCCGGCCGTCCTCCAGCCCGAAGCGGGCGATGTTCTCCACGACGCCCTTGTCCGAGAAGGTCACCGCCACCACCTGGCGGTCGATCTCCTGCGGCTCGCGCGGGCCGACGGTCTTGAAGCGGCTCTGCACGTAGAACCAGCCGACATCGTTCAGCAGGCCCGAGGTCGAGGGGCGGCCGATCTTCTGGCCCAGGGTCTCGCGCGTGTCCTTGCCGATCTCGACCTGCGCCAGGTCTTCCTCGGAAGGCACATAGCCGTGATTGCGATAGACCGGCGAACAGGCCGCCGCCACTGCGGACAGGGCGAGGACCGGCCCCAGCCTGCGCACAAGCTGGCAGGCCGCAAGGACCGACCGCGCCAACCGGAAATCTGCCATCCCTGCCCTCATGCCCATTGCAACGCCGGCGCCCGACGCGGGTTCTTCAAAACCCTTGGCGTTCGGGATAACAGACTAAGTGCCCCGAGTTCAAGAATGGAACGCCGCACCCCTGCCCGCACC
>JBKBVC010000132.1:0-5863 GCA_046289805.1 Tabrizicola sp. | reverse complement strand
GGCCTCGTGCCAGCGCCGCAGCGTCAGGCTGTAGCTTTGCCCGAACTCGATGGATCCCTTGACGCGCAGCCCCGCCCGCTCCACCTGGGCGCGCAGCACCGAGGGCGCCGGCAGCATGCCGCCCGGGAAGATGTATTTCTGGATGAAGTCCACGCCTCGGCGATACAGATGCCAGCGCGCGTCGGCGATGGTGATGATCTGCAAGGTGGCGTTGCGCCCCGGCTTCAGCCGTTCGCGCAGGGTGTTGAAATACACCGGCCAGTATTTCTCGCCCACCGCCTCGAACATCTCGATACTTGCGATCCCGTCATAGGTTCCGCGCTCGTCGCGATAGTCCTGAAGCTTGATCTGGACCCGGTCCGAGAGACCCGCCTTCGCGATCCGATCCACCGCATAGTCATGCTGCGCCCGGCTGATCGTCAGCCCGGTGACTCGCAGGCCCCGCTCCTTCGCGGCATATTCGGCAAAACCGCCCCAGCCGCAACCGATTTCCAGCACATGGTCGCCCTCGCGCGCGCCCATCTGGTCTACCATGCTGGCGTATTTCCGGCGCTGCGCCGTTTCCAGGCTTTCCTGCGGGTTCTCGAAGATCGCCGAGGAATAGGTCATCGTCTCGTCCAGCCAGAGCCGGTAGAAGTCGTTGCCAAGGTCGTAGTGATAGCTGATGTTCTTCCGCGCCTGACGCTTGGAGTTCGACTGCAGCCAGAACCGCAGCCTCTCCCAGGCGCGCACCAGGCCCATGCCGGGAAAGCCGTCGCCAACGATGTTGTTGGCCGGGCGCTGGATCAGGTCGAGGAAGGCCTGCAGGTCGGGCGTCGTCCACCAGCCGTCGAGATAGGCGTCGCAGAACCCCAGGTCGCCCTCGCGCACCAGCCGAGCGAACAGATCCGGGTGAACGACCCGCAGTTCTGCCGCGATGCCCGGCGCACGCCCCTCGACGCGAAAGCGCCGCCCGTCGGGCAGCACGAAGTCCAGCCGTCCCTCACCCAGCCGTCTTGTCACCTCGAAGGCCGTCGCGAAATAGCGCGGCAGGTCGTGCTGGCCCTCGACCGTCGTCAGAACGTCCATATCCCCCCCCCCACAGGGCTTTTCCGTCACCACTTTCGCCAAAGCCGCGGCCTTGCTCAAGCATTTCGTGCCCCGTATGCCGCAAGGGCACGCGCGCGGCCCTCGGCCAGGTCTACGACCGGCGCCGGATAGGGCTGGTCCGCCCTCAAACCCCAGGATCGCGGCGCCGCGTCGAAGAAGGCCAGCGCCTCCGGCCCCGGCCCTTTCGACAGCTCGGCCACGAACCTTCTGCGATAGCTGCCGTCCGGGTCGAACTTTTCGGCCTGCCCCGCCGGGTTGAACACCCGGAAATAGGGCGCGGCGTCGGGTCCGGACCCCGCAACCCATTGCCATCCCATCGCATTCGCCGCCGGATCCCAGTCGGTCAGGCAGTCGGCGAACCAGTCCAGCCCGACCTTCCAGTGCGTCAGGAGATGCTTTGTCAGGTAACTCGCCACAACCATCCGCACGCGGTTGTGCATCGTGCCGGTGACGTACATCTCGCGCATCCCCGCATCGACGAAGGGCTCGCCCGTCATGCCGCGCCGCCAGCGTTCCGCCTCCAGGTTGTCGCCGCGCCAGGGGAAGTCGTCCCAGTCCGGCTTCCAGTTCGACGTGGTGATCTGCGGCGAATGGTGCATCAGGTGATAGCTGAACTCGCGCCAGGCCAGCTCGCGCAGGAAACTCTCCGCGCCCCCCGCCCCCTCCTCGCGTCGGCGCAGCGACGCATGCCAGACCGCGCGGATGCCGATCTCGCCGTAGGTCAGATTCTCCGACAGCCGCGAGGTGCCCGCCACCCCCGGCAGATCGCGCCTCTCTCCGTAGCTTGCGACCGGTCCGTCCAGGAAGGCCGCAAGCTTCGCCCACGCCGCGGCCTCGCCCACCGCCTGATAGCGGGCGACGACCCTGCCCCCCCGGTTCATCGCCGCGCCCAGCCGCCAGTCCGCCAGCCGGTCTGACGCGGGCCAGACCGCGACGCCCTGCAACGCCTTCGGGGCCCGGGCCGGCTCTGCCACCGGCAGACCGCGCATCGCCTTCCAGTAGGGCGTGAACACCCGATAGAACCCGCCCTGCCCGGTCTCGATCTCCCACGGCTCGTGCAGAAGATGCCCCGCGAAACTGCGCGCCTCCAGACCCGCGCCCTTCAGCGCCGCCTTGACCCCGGTGTCCCGCGCCACGCTGGCCGGATCGTAAAGCCGCGACCACCAGACCCCGCCCGCGCCCACCTCCGCAACCAGCCCGCGCAGGACCTCCAGCGCCGGCCCCCGCCGCAGGACCAGCCTCGCGCCCAGCCCCGCCAGGGCCCGGCCGAAAGCGTCCACCGCCAGCCCCAGCCGCCATTTCGGCGCCGCGCCAAGGGCCTCGGTCTCCGGGTCCAGGATGAACACTGGCAGCAAGGGCCGCCCTGTCGCCGCCGCCGCCGCCAGCATCGGCTGGTCCGCCAGCCGCAGGTCGCGGCGGAACCACAGGATCAACGGTGTTTCCGACATTCCCCAGCCCTTCCCTTCCTGGCATTACGCCGCGACCAGACAGCCGGATCACCCTGCATTTGCCCTTTTTGCAAATACTCCCGGGGGTTTGGGGGTGGCAAACCCCCAACGCCGTCCCTGCGCGCCTGCCGCGCAGGGACAAACGCAAGGGCTTGCGCGCCAGCGCGCCGCAAGATGGGCGCTACAGCACCCGGTCCAGCGCCGCGATCAGCCGCGCGACCTCCTCCGCGCTGGTGTAATGCACCGCGCTCATCCGCAACACACCCTTTTCCCGGTCGATCCCCAGCGCCTCCAGTGGCCGCACGGCGTAGAAATCCCCCGCCCAGCAGGCGATCCCCTCGCGCCCCAGGGCCTCGCTCACCGGCTCGGCCGGCCTGTCAAGCTCCACCGCCACCGTCGGGGCTCGCCGCGCGGCCTGCCTCGGCCCCAAGAGCCGGACATCATTGCGCTGGGAAAGGTAGTCCAGGAGCGGCTGGATCACTGTCACCTCCTGCGCCCGCATCAGGTCATGCACCCCCCGGTTTCGTGCCGCCGCATCGCCCGTCACCCCATGGCGCGCGGCAAGCTCGTCGATGTAATCCGCCATCCCCGCGCAGGCCGCGACCTGGGCATGGTCCGGCCCCGCCGGAGTGTGCCGCTTGTAAAGCACCCCGTGGTTGAAGAAATGCGCCTGCCCCGGTAAGTCCATCCCGAAGGCCTCGCGGATCACCATGATCCCCTGATGCGGCCCGTAGGTCTTGTAGGCTGAGAACAGATACACATCGCAGCCCAAGCCGGGAATGTCGGGGAACCCGTGCGGCGCATAGCTCACCCCGTCCACCACCGTCCGCGCGCCCGCCGCATTCGCCATCGCTGAGATCGCCGCCACGTCGTTGATCTCGGCGATCACATTGGAACAATGCGGAAAGCAGACCAGCTTCACCTTGCCGTCTGCCAGCAGCGCCGCCAGCGCCTCGGGCTCCAGCGATCCGGACGCGGGGTCAAGCCGCCATTCGCGCACCTCGATCCCCTCCTCGGCCAGCCGCCGCCAGACGCCGGAATTGGCCTCGTGGTCCTGGTTCGTCACCACGATCGCACCCTTGCCGCCCGCCAGCCACTTCCGCACCGCCTGCGCCAGCACATAGGTGTTGGCACTCGTCGAAGGCCCGAAGGACACCTCCTCGCGCTTGACCCCCATCATCGCCGCCAGCCGGTCGCGCGCCTCGTCCATCTCGGCGCCCCCCGCCTGCGCCCCGGGATAGGGACCGTAGGGCTGCACCTTCCGGTCGCGGTAGAACCGTGTCAGCCGGTCCACCACCTGCACGCACGGATAGCTGCCGCCCGCATTCTCGAAGAAGGCGTGGGTGGACAGGACCGGCGAGCGGAACGCCGGGAACTGCGAACGGACGAATTCAAGATCGAGCGCCACGGCGCGACTCCCTTCTGGGGCCGCAGGCCGGACCCACCGCACGCAGTGCGGGACAGCCCCGGTCTGCGGCAGGTCTTCCAGCCAGACGGACGGATGTCTCTCCGGCCGCCAGAGTCGGGACGTGCCCGACCTCACCTACAGGACTAGCAATCCCGCCGAAGCCCCGCAACCCCGAGCCGGGTCTGCCCTCCGCCCGCCAATCAGGCAGAGTGACGCTAGGTCACCGAAAATTGCCCGGTTTCCCGAGGCAAAGGCCACAAAAATGCGCAGTTTCCCCTTGCCCTTTTCCGGAACCCGAACCACCCTCGGCGCGTTGAAGGGGGGCGGCGTGGCCGCGACTTCGCAGGGGAAACAGAATGCGCGCGACGGACGGACCCGTCCGCGCATCACGCAGAGGAGATCACATGAGCCGCAGATCCATCGTCCTTCTTGGCGCAGCTTCCGCGCTTTCCATGTCCGTCGCAGCGCATGCCGCCGATCCCGAGCTGACCGTGCTCGACTGGGCCGGCTGGGAAATCGACGGGATGCTGCAACCCTATGTGGACAAGCACGGCCAGAAGCCGACCTACGTGTTCTTCGGCGACGATGACGAGGCTTTCCAGAAGGTCTCCTCGGGCTTCCGCACCGATGTCGTCCATCCCTGCGCCGCAGCCGTGCCGCGCTACATGGAAGCCGGCCTGATCGAGCCCTGGGACGTCTCGAAGATCCCCGAGTTCAAGAACATCCCGGCCCGCATGGCCGATGCCTTCAAGAATGACGAGGGCGTCTGGTTCGTGCCGACCGACTATGCCTACACCGCCATCGCCTACAACGCCGAGACCGTCCCGGCCGAGGATGTCTCGACCGTCCAGGTCTTCGCCGACCCGAAATACGCCGGCCGCATCGCGCTTCCGGACAATACGGACGACATCTGGTCGCTGGCCTTCATGGCGACCGGTGTCACCTCGTGGGACAACGTGACCGACGAACAGTTCCAGGCCGCCGCGGACTGGCTGCGCAAGGTGCATCCGAACGTCCGCGCCTACTGGGCCGACCCCTCGGAACTGGCGCAGCTGATGGCCTCGGGCGAGGTGCAGGTGGCCTGGTCCTGGAACGACCCTGTCGCGATCCTTCAGTCCGAGAACTTCCCGGTTGGTTTCAACCGCGCGCCCAAGGAAGGTGCGGCCACCTGGTTCTGTGGCTTCGTCAATATGAAGGACGGCCCCGGCAAGGAAGACAAGATCTACGACCTGATGAACTCGCTGCTCGCGCCCTCCTCGGCAGAACCGCTGCTGGATGCGATCGGCTATGCGCTGTCGAACGAAGCCGCCATGTCCCAGATCCCGGCAGAGCGGCTGACCGCCGCCTTCATCGACCCGGTCACCACCCCGCTTTTCGTCCAGGATCCGCCCTCGACCGAAATGCGCGACCGGATGATCGAGGAATTCGAGATGATCAAGTCGGGTTTCTGAACCTGACACCCGGACAAGACGGAACGCCCGGGGGAAACCTCGGGCGTTCTGCTTTGCGCATCAAGCGCAATGCACACGCATGGATTGGGGTAATCTTCCCTGTTTTGACGGGGAACGACCATAGAACTCACGCGGCCATTTTCAGCTTCATGGCGGGTGTGACGCCGCCGATGCGACTCTGTTGCACAATCCCCTTGAGGGATCCGTCTCGTGGATCCAGTGTGGTAGCTGGGGCTGACCTGCCCCCCGGAAGTTCCCTCGCTGTGATGCAGAGTCTGCCCGACCCGAGTAGGAGCAGACGACATGAGGAAAAGCCGTTTGACCGAAGCGCAAATCATCAGGATGATCAAAGAGCAGGATGAACCGTGCCGGGTTTGCCGGAGGCTCCAACTCCTGAGTAGGATGGAGCATCATGAGCAAGACAACGAACAAGTTTTCCCCTGAAGTGCGCGAACGGGCCGTGCGGC